>JBPCWF010000617.1:0-5148 GCA_051009775.1 Hyphomicrobiales bacterium
GCCGGACGGGTTCGCGCCTCTAACGGCGGCGCGAGAGCCGCGCCCGGCGGCTTTCAGCGATATTCGGAAGCATCGTGTCGTTCCGTCGGTTCCAACCCTCGGGATCTATCGCCTGGCGAGGTTCCAGGCGACAGTGACGATCTGCGAACGGTCGATGCCGATATCGCGCAGCGTGTGATCGCTGAGGCTCGACAGAGCGCTCACCGTGCGGTTGAGCCTGATCCGGCGGTGGACCGCGTTGCCGAAAGCGGCGGCGGTGCGGGCGATGCCGATACCCGCTTCGTAGATGCCGTCGGCGACATGGTCCAGCGGCCGGAACACTTCGATGAACGGCACCGAAGGGTCGTTCCCGGAGCGGGAATGGAAGTCGGTTGCCTTGGTCATTTCTCTGTTTCCTTTCATGTGTGGTTCGATCTGTGCGGCAAGCAGCGCCGCACACACGGACCCGTGGACCGTGACCAGGGCTATGTGGGGCGCGACTGTTTCGCGCCGGTTTCGAAGCGGGAAAATGTTTGTTCCAATTGTTTCAGGGTTTCGACGCCGCGCGGAGACACCTCGCTCGCGCCATGCGGGAGCCTTCACTCTGACAAATTCATTTGAAGAATGTGGCAGGATCGCATCCGTGATCATGAGCGAGGGACGTTATGTCAGTTTCGGTAGACCGGCGCCGGTTCAACAAGGGCATGCTTGCGAGCGCGGCGGCGGGCGCCATCGCGCATGCCGGCTATGCTCCGGAGGCTCTGGCGCAACGCTTCGCCTATACCGGGCGCAATGTGATCATCGTGCGGTTCGGCGGCGGCGTCCGGCGGCGCGAAACCATCGATCCCGACCATACCTACGCGCCCTATATGCGTCATGTGCTGGCGAAGCGGGCGACACTGTTCAGCAATATGCGGATCTCCTCGCAGGAGGGCATCGTCACCAGCCATGCGCAGGGCACGCTCTACATCCTGACCGGGCGCTACGACCGCTACGAGGACATCGAGGGCATGTTCCTCAAAGAGCGGTTCGAGCCCAAGGCCCCGACGATCTTCGAATATCTGCGCAAGACCTACGATATCCCGAGTCATCAGACGCTGATCGTCAATGGCGAGGACCGGGTCAGCGAGGATTTCCTGACCTTCAGCAAGGACCACGCCTATGGCGTCAACTTCCGCTCCAGCGTGCTCAGTCTGCACTGGTTCAAGACCCATGTGCTGCGGGACAAGGTGAGCAACGGCAGCCTGACGGGGGACGGTCTGGCCGCGGCGCAGAAGCAGCTCAAGGAACTCGAGGCGCGCAACTACCGCGGCGCCGAGACGGCAAACCAGGTGCCCGAGCTGCAGCAGTTCTGGCAGCGCTGGCGGCTCCATTACGGCGACAGCGGGTTCAAGAACCCGCGCGGCGACCGGCTCCTGACCGAGCTTGCCGTGCGGGCGATCCGGGAGCTCCGGCCCAAGCTCATGATGATCAACTATCAGGACCCGGACTATGTGCACTGGGGAAACAGGAGCCACTATACGCGCGCCATCGCCATCATCGATCAGGGACTGAAGCAGCTGGTCGACACCGTGGAAGCCGATCCCCAGTATCGCGGCAACACGATTTTCGTCATCGTGCCGGACTGCGGGCGGGACAGCAATCCGCTGATGCAGGTGCCGTTCCAGCACCACTTCAATTCGCGCTCCGCCCATGAAATCTGGGCCATGCTGTTCGGCCCGGGCATCGCCCAGGGCCATGTGGTGGACAGCAGCGTCAACCAGGCCGGGATCGCCGCAACCGTTGCCCAGCTGATGGGTTTCGCCGCCGAACAGGCCGAAGGACCGGCGCTGACGGATGCCCTGTTGTGAGCGGGCGGCCGTCCGGCGGGCGCGGGGTCCGATAAGGTGAGGCGGCTCCTCTCCTTCCTGTGGAAGAGCGCGATCGGCATCGTGTTCTGCCTGACGCCGGTGACCGCCATCCTCGTGGTCGGCTGGACCGCGCGGGCGATGCAGCGCACGGTTCTGCGGGCCTGGTTCCGCAGGAGCAGCCGCGCTGTCGAGAACGGGCCCTTTCCCAAATTTGCCCGCGCCTCGCCGTCGACGCGCCGGCTGGCGCACTGGCCAAACTGGTTCATCGCCGAAGACATGGGCGCCCGGATCAAGGAGGCGCGGGCGGGCGGCGCAGGTTTCACGGGCCGCCTCGGTGTCCTGATCAGGGCGTCGCTCGGTGCGTTCTGGACCAACTTCACAACCGGTATTTCGGTCATCCTGTCGACCTGGCTCCTGACCCTGCCGGCCTGCGTGCTCTGGCTCCTGGCCTGGTGGGGCGGCTGGGAGAACTCGTTCAACAAGGGCTACGAGCAGGCCTGGGTCGGGCCGGTGGTCGGCCTGACCGGCACGGCGCTGTTCGTGGTGGCCATGACCTACGTGCCGCTGGCGCAGGCGCGCCAGGCGGCGGCCGGTTCGTGGCGTGCGTTCTTCGACTTTCGCCTGGTGCGCATGGTCGGGTCCGGCAACGCCCTGTCGCTCCTGATGCTCGCCATCCTGTTCGTGATCGCCGGTTTCATCATCGCCCTGTTCAGGGTCGGCCCGCTGGCGATCGGCAACTTTTCGGACTACATCACCAAGGCGTCCGCGGTTCAGGACTACATCGCCGATGCGCCGCCGGAAGAGCTGAAACGCCTGGCGGCAGCCTATTGGCTTGCCGGCGCCGCGTTTACCTTCTACGCCTTCGTCCTGCTGCGGCATGCCGCGGCGCGGCTTTATGCGCGCGCCCTGCTCGCGTCCCTGCGCACCGGCCGGATCAAGGCGAAGCGGCTGTCGAAGACGGAGTACGAGTTTCTTTACGACCTGCGTCTGCTCGAGCCACCGGAGGAAACCAGATCCGGCGTGGTGATGCGGGCCGTGAAATCCTCAAGCAAAGGTCTGTTCCGCCTCATCGCGATGGTGCTCGGCTTCGCGCTGTGGTTTGCCTTTGTCGCGCTGATTTTCATCTCCCAGTTCCTCAATCACGACTGGTTTGCCTGGATCAACCAGCCCCTGGTGCAACTGCCCTGGCTGCACTGGCTGTTGTGACGGGCGGTAAGGAGTGCCTCACTTGCCCTCGACATAGTCCTCGATGTAGTTGCGGACGATGTCGTCGAGGCTTGGGTCGACCGGCAGGCCGAGCGCCGTCGCTTTCTCGAATGTGGTGTCCTGCGGCCAGGTCCGGCAGATCGCCTCGATGAACGGATCGGGCTCGATGGTGATTTCGCCCAGATGACGGTTGCCTGCGACCCGCCGCAGCGCCGCCACCATCTCCTCGACCGTGACGGTGAGGGCCGGCAGGCTGACCGCGCGGTCATCGCCGAGCGCCGCGCCGTCGGCCTCGTGCAGCCGGATCAGGCCGTCGATGATCGAACGGTAGCCGAGCACCGGCATCGCGGTGTCCGGCCCGACCGGCAGAACATAGTCGTCGCCGGCCAGGGGTTCGCGGAACACCGCGCTGGCAAAGCCGGAGGCCGCCGCGTTGGGCTTGCCCGGCCGGATGATGACCGTCGGCAGGCGCGCGGAGCGGCCGTCCAGGAAGCCCTTGCGTGTGTAGTCGTTGATCAGAAGCTCAAGGATCGCCTTGGTCGCGCCATAGGTGGTCTGCGGCGTCTGCTTGGTGGTGTCGCCGACGCTCGCCGGCATGGCGGTGCCGCCGAACACGGCGATCGAACTGGCGAAGACGAGGCGCGGCTGGCTGTGGCGCGCCCTGAGCGCGTCCAGCACATGGCGGCCGCCATCGAGGTTGACCCGGATCGCCAGGTCGAAATCCTTCTCGCCGCCGCCGCTCACCACGGAGGCGAGGTGAAACACGGAAATGTCGTCGCGGTCGATCAGGCGCTCGACTGTTGCGCGGTCGGAGATGTCGCCTTCGACCAGATCGACAGATCCGTCCAGCCCGGCGACGGCGCTGTCGGGCACCGCCTGGTCGAACAGCACGAGGGCGTCGACCGTCTCGGTTTCGCCCGACGGCGCGGTCAGCGCACCCATGTCCAGAATGCGCCTGGCGAGCCTCAGCCCGAGGAAACCGGTGCCGCCGGTGATCACGACTTTCATGTTGCGCTCCGTTTGTTGGCCCACAGGGTCAGTCCGAGAAACAGAATAGCGATCAGCCCCGATGCGACCATCATCTTGACCATGGGCAGGCGCGTGCCGTCATGGAGCAGGCCGACCGCAAGCGAGGCGAGCGCGCCGACGCCGATCTGGAAAAATCCGGACAGGCCCGAGGCGGAGCCTGAGATGTCCGGGCGCACGCTGATCGCGCCCGACGTGGCGCTCGGAATGGTCAGGCCGTTCGACACGGCGACCACGCACATGGGCGCGAAGATCGCATAGGGCTGCTGAATGCCGAGCGCCGTGAGGACGACCAGGAATGCCAGGCCGCACAGCGATATCGCGGAGCCTGTGGCGATCATGCGGACGATCCCGGCGCGTTCGGCGAAGCGGCCGGACAGGAAATTGCCGAACATGTAGCCGAGCGACACCAGGATGAAATAGACGCCGTATTCGGCAGGTGTGCGGCCCATGACGCCGGTCATGATGAAGGGCGCGCCGGCCAGGAACGAGAAGAAGACGCCCGAACCGAAGGCCGAGTTCAGAGCATATCCCATGAAGACCGGTTGGCGCATCAGGGCGGCGCAATTGCGGGCAAGCCTGAGGAAGCCGGCAGAGACCGTGCGGTTGTGGTGGGTCTCGTGCAGCCGGCTCCACGCCATCATCAGCACGACGGCCCCCAGAACGGTCACCAGATAGAAGCCCGATTGCCATCCGCCCCATGCGTCGAGCACCCCGCCGATCGCAGGCGCGATCATCGGCGCCACCACCATGGCCATGGTGACGTAACCGATCAGGCTCGCCGCCTTGTCGCGCTCATAAAGGTCGCGGATGATGGCGCGCGCAAGCACGATGCCGGCGCAGCCGCCGGCCGCCTGAAGCACCCGGCCGACGATTAGGGCCTCGATCGAGCTTGCGAAGATGCAGCCCAGACTGGCGGCGATGTAAAGCATCATGCCGGCGAGGAACACCGGGCGCCGGCCGAAACGGTCGGATATAGGCCCGAGGAACAGCTGCGATACCGCAAGCGAGACGAGGTAGAAGGTGAGGGTGAGCTGGACCGTGGCATAGTCCGCGCCGAAGGTCGCCTGAAGGCCCGGCATGGAGG
>JBPCWF010000618.1:0-3574 GCA_051009775.1 Hyphomicrobiales bacterium
CGATATCGAAACGCTCGGCGTGACCGGCACCGCGCTTGCCGATGCCATTGAAAACTGCCTGCGCGCCGCTGCCGGCGGGGCTGCGGAAAACGTTCCCAAATCCGGCGTTCAGCTTGCCGATGGCAGGTTGTTCCAATCGATCATGGCGGTCGGCCATGGCGCCTCCGCGCCGCCTTACGGGGCGACCAAAGTGGTCGGACTGGCGCCGGACAACGCCGCGAACGGACTGCCGCATATCGGCAGCGTGATCGTATTGCTCGATGCGGAGACGGGTTTGCCGTGCGGCATCATGGACGGCTCGTGGATCACCGAAATGCGGACCGCCGCCTTGAGCCTTGTCGCCGCGCGGCGGTTTGCGCCGAAGGACGCGCAATCCATCGGTTTCATCGCCTGCGGCGCGCAGGCGCTGGCGCACCTTGCCGTGCTCGGAGAGGAGTTCCCGCTGACGTCGGTCACCGCATTCGGCCGGCGGAGGCAAACGGCGGAAGCCTTTGCCGCCCACGCGCGGAGCCGGGGGATCGACGCGGTCGCGACCGGCGAGCCGATGGACGCCGTTGCGGACAAGGACATCGTCGTGACCAGCGTTCCCGACGGATCCGAACCCCTGGCGTTCCTCCAGCCGGGATGGCTCAGGGCGGGCGCGTTCGCCTCGCTGGTCGATCTTGGAAGGTCGTGGTGCGACCAGGGTTTCGAGACTGTCGAGCACCGCATTGTCGACGATCACCGTCAGGCCGGGAAAAACGGAACCGCCCGCAGGCTGACCCCCGGCGGGCCCTATTCGATGGATCTCGGGGAACTGGTGACGCAGGATCGGCCGGTCCGCCGCTCCGACCGTGAACGGGCGGTATTTGTGTTCCAGGGGCTTGCGCTGGCCGACCTCGCCGCCGCGGCCCTGGTGTTTGAGAAAGCCGTGTCGGTGGAGGCCGGCACGCTTTTGCCGAGGTGACCGTTCGGGCGCGGTGGAGATTGACACGGTCCGGGCGCGGACGCTTTACTCGATCAATGGGGGCAGCATTTTTCCGCACCGCTAGGAGCCTTTTATGACGGACGTTGTCCTGACCGATATTTCCGACGGCATAGGTACGATCACGCTGAACAAGCCGGCGAAGCTCAATGCCTGGGACGGGCCGATGCGCGCCGAAGTCCAGGCCGTCCTGGAAGACTGGAATGCCCATGAAGACGTCCGGGCGGTCATCGTGACGGGCTCGGGCGACGGCGCCTTCTCGGCCGGTCAGGATCTCGATGAGACCGAAAAATTCACCACCGGAGACGAAGGGGCCGCGTGGTTCCATTCCTGGCGCGCCTTCTACGATGCTCTGCGCGATCTCGATAAACCGAGCGTTGCGGCTCTCAACGGCGTTGCCGCCGGATCGGCCTTTCAGTTCGCCATGCTGACCGATGTCCGGGTCGGCCATCCGGGATCCACAATGGGCCAGCCCGAGATCAATTCGGGCATTCCGAGCGTGCTCGGACCGATGCTCATGCGCGAGCGTATCGCGTTTTCCCGCACCGTCGAGCTGGTGCTGACGGGGCGTATCATGGAGGCGGAGGAGGCGGCCGCAATCGGGCTCATCCATTATCTGGTCGAGACGCCGGAGCAGACGATGCCGAAGGCGCGCGAGATCGCGACGCTGTTGGCGTCGAAGCCGCCGATCGCCATGCGCCTGACCAAGCGGCGGTTCCGGGAGGTGACGCAGGACGGTTATGAGGAAGCCTTTGCCAACGGCGCGGTGATCCAGGAAGAGGCCTATGCTTCGGGCGAGCCGCAGGCGGCGATGCGTGAGTTCTTCGCCGCACGGGCCGAGCGGCGCAACCAGCAGCCCTGACGGCATCGGGCCGAGCGCGTGGGCCAGTGCTATCTGGCAGAAACCGCCAAAATCTCTGGCTCACAAAGATTGACGTTCGCCGGCAAATGAACGAGCCTTCCATGGGCGGCGCAGGGGCTATGCCGAACGCGGGGGCAAAAAAAGCAGTCGGTTTCCGGCAATCCGACATCGCAGGGAGGAGTAAGAAAATGACCAAGAAAAAATCTGACAATGGCACGGGGAACCTCGGTCTCTCCCGGCGCCGTGTTCTCAAGCTGACCGGCGCCACGGCGATCATTGCGCCGATATTCTGGAAGCAGGCGGCAGCCGAAGACAAGAAGATCTTCATCCGCGACCCCGGCGGGCCCTATGCCCCGGGTTTCAAGGAAGCGTTCTACGATCCGTTCAAGGAGGCGACCGGCATCGAGGCCGTCGGCCTTCAAGGCCAGCATGAGCCGACCAGTCTGATCAAGGCGATGGTCGACACCAAGACCTACACTTGGGACATGGCGCTTCTTACGCCGGCCGCGGTCAGCCAGCTGCGCGATACCGGCGACGGCTATGTTGAAAAGCTCAATGTCGACTCCGAGCACATCCGCTCGACGCCGCCGGAATATGTGACGGACTATTCCATCGGCAATGACGTGTTCGCCACGATCATGGCCTACCGGACCGATGCGTTCGAAGACAAGGGCCGTAAGGCGCCGGGCTCCTGGGCCGACTTCTTCGACGTCGAGAACTTCCCCGGACGCCGGGCGATGCGCAAGCACCCGTTCGACACCATCGAGCAGGCTCTGATGGCCGATGGCGTGGCGCCGGCCGATCTCTATCCGCTCGACTTCGACCGCGCGTTCAAGAAGCTCGACACCATCAAGGAGCACATTTCCGTATGGTGGACCGGTGGCGCGCAGACCTCGCAGCTGATCAAATCCGGCGAAGTCGACATCTGCCCGACCTGGAATGCCCGTGCACAGGCGGCGATCGACGACGGCGCGCCGGCCAAGATCGTCTGGGACCAGCACCTGTGGTCATCTGAAGGCTGGGCGATCATCAAAGGCACGCCGAAAGCCGATCTGTGCCGCGAGTTCATCAAGTTCGCGGTCGATCCGGCACGCCAGGCGATCTACACCAAGCACCTCGGATATGGTCCTACACATCCCAAGGCATACGACCATATTCCGGCGGAACGCGCGGCGATCCTGCCGACCGCGCCGCAGAACATGGGATCACGGCAACAGGTCGACAGCGCGTTCTGGGCCAAGCACAAGGACAAAACGGCCGAGCGCTTCAACACCTGGGTTATCAGTTAAGCCCGGCTGTAACGCATAATGCCGGGAGCGGGTTCGAGGGGACCCGCTCCCGTTACCGTCTGGTTTCACATTCGGGGGGATGTCTGGCGACCGTGTCACAGCCGAAGCTCAAGATCACGGATCTTCGAAAAACCTACGGGCGTGTGATCGCGCTCGCGGGCGCGAACCTGGAAATGCGCGAGGGCGAGTTTCTGACGCTTCTCGGCCCCTCCGGTTCTGGCAAGACCACCATGCTGATGATGATCGCGGGCCTGGTGCAGCCGGATTCCGGCGAGGTCTGGATCGACGACAAGCTGGCAACCTATGCGCCCTCCCACATGCGCGACATCGCCATGGGGTTTCAGAACTATGCCCTGTTCCCGCACCTGACCTTTTTCGAGAACATTGCCTTTCCATTGCGCATGCGCGGCGCGGACGCCGCCGAGATCCGCCGCGAAGTGGCGCGCGTGCTTGAGCTGA
>JBPCWF010000619.1:0-5514 GCA_051009775.1 Hyphomicrobiales bacterium
GGATCCGCCGGCCGGGTATAGGCGCCGGCCTGGGTCTCGCTCATGCCCCAGAGCTGCAGCGTGATACCGTTCGGCAGCTTGTCCTCCACCGCGCGCGCCAGCTCGGGCGGAACCACGCTGCCCGACAGGTAGATGAAGCGGACCGACGAGAAATCATGGGCATCGAGCAGCCCCATATTGAGCGTGGCCGCGAGATGCGCGGGCGCGGCGAAAATCTTGGTCGCGCGGCATGCCTCGACCGTTGCCGCGAAGGCCGGCGGGCTGAACGCCGGCAGCAGTGCCGTCGTGGCGCCGGAGATCAGCGCCAGGTGAAAGCTGAACAGGCCGTAGAGATGGCTCATGGGCGCCAGCGACAGGGCGACGTCGTCCGGACTGAACTCCATCTCTTTTGCGGACGCCCGTGCGTTGTAGACGAAGCCCCGGTAGCGATGCGGCACACCTTTCGGGTCCGCGGTGGTGCCCGATGTGTAGAGCAGGAGGAAGCGGTCGTCGCCACCGAGAGTGGCGCTTTCTTCAAGCGCTGTTCCGTCCGCCAGAGCGGCGAGGCCGGCCGCGCCGTCGGTGTCACCGCATGCGGCGATCACATGTTCGAGGTCGGGCAGCGCGGGCATCAGCGCGACGGCGGAAGCAGCCGGAGACCGGTCCTGCGCCGCCGCCATGCACACCAGCGTGCGCGCCCTGCCGTGCCGGAGCAGAAACTCAAGCTCCGCCTCGTGATAGGGCATATGGATGGTCTGGGTAACTGCACCGATCTGGCAGGCCGCCAGGTAGGTGGCGACAAAGTCCGGACCGTTGGGCAACTGAACGGCGATGACATCGCCCGGTCCCAGCCCAAGCCGGCGAAGGCCGCCTGCCAGCCGGCCGGCCCTGTCCGCGAGGTCGCCATAGGTGATCGCCCCGTCCGGACCCAGAAGTGCGGCATGGCCGGGCGTCTCGCTGGCCCAGCGGCTGAGGAAATCGGGAAAGACGTCGTCAGTCCACAGGCCGTCCGACACATACCGTTGCCGCAGAGCGCTGGTGGCTTCGCCGCTCATCCGTTCCCACATTCCGGCTGCATGATCGCGGTCCCGCTTGATCCGAACACGTTCGATGCTAGAGCATCGTTCCTTCATATGGAATCATTTGATGGCGCCAAATCAGGTCGGCCGGCCAGGCGTAAAGCCGGTCAATGATCCCACATGAAGGAACGATGCTCTAAGCGATCAGCCGCGGGCTTGTCATCATCTGTCAAAGTTTATCTGGTGATGACGGCATCGCGTGCCGTGCGGAGGTCAGTCGTTGTCGGTCAGGCCGGCGCCTGCGCCGCTTATGCGCGACGCTTCGGTTTCGGGCACCAGAATCTGCGCCGCATAAACGGCAATCCTGTCATAAGCCCGGTCGTCCACGTCCAGCCCGTCGCGCAGTGCGGCGGCGAGCCTGTCGCCGACCGCGCTCTTGTCCAGCACGAAGGACGAGCCGTTGGCGCGCCGGTCTGCTCGGGTCGCGTCGTCGGCCGGCACATAGGTCAACTCGACGGTGCCGACCGGTAGCGCATGTTGCCATTGACGCGATCCGGTGTCGGGTTCGAGTCGGATCACCATATTGCGGGTGGTTTCGACCTCGGTCGTGTCGTCATCGCTTTTCCAGCGCAGCGAGATGCGTGCCTCGCTTGGGCAAAAGCGTACCGCGGCCGGAATGAGGAACAGGGGGTGAGCGGGTTTCTCGAGCCTGAGCGTTACCGGTCCGTCCCGGTTCTTCGATGCCATGCCGACCAGGAGATCGATCAGGGACGGGGCAAAGAACACGCAGGACCGGCCGCCGGCCGAGACCTTCAGGGCGGGCGGGGCGGTGGTGTCCACGGCCAGCCCACGCGACCGTTCCGATGGATCGCCGCCGTCCAGCGCATCCGCAAGCCCGTTGAGGCCGGGCATGCCGACCGCTTCGAGCCAGGCCACGGCGTGAGCGCTGTCTTCGTCTATGCCGGCCGCTGCCCCGGCCGCGTCGAGCGCCCGGAAACACATGCGTCTGATTTCGTCGTAGGAGGTCTTCACTCTTCCGCTCCGCCGCCTTGCGCAACCGGAAACGCCCAGTCATCGACGGCGGCGTCCCCGAGCTCATCGATATGCGGTGCCCCCTGATATAGCGTGATTCGGGTCCACAAGTCAGATTTTGGGTCCCATTTTGTGGCTCCGAAGAAGGACAGCTTGCAGCGCAGGAGATCGATCGGCAGGCAGTCGTCGGCGAGCAGGTTGTTGCGGACCTCGCCATAGGGAAAGCGGTGCAGGGTCTGCACCCGCCGCGCCGCCGCGCGCCATTGCGGGTTCGCCAGGAGAAACTCCGCGGTCAGCTGATCGAGCGCGCCGGCATCGAGCGCGGCAAGCGCCCCGTGGAGCGCGCTGATCTCGCGGCCGAAACCCAGGCGCATCTCACACTCGGCGCCTGGCTCCTCGAACCGGGGGCCGCGCCTCGGCTCCTCCTTGCCTTCGGAATAATACCAGAAGTAGTGCTGCGACCGGGGCGCGGAAAAGTCGATGCCCAGGGCCCAGTCATAGTCCTGTTCGATGATGTCTTTCAGCTCCGACAGCCGCATGGCGGGATCGATCGCCTCGATCTCGTCCGACGCCATCCGGTCGGTCAGGTCGTCGACGACATCGGGATAGAGCTCGAGCAGGAGGCTGACGGTGAGTTCCTGAGCCTCGAGCGTGCAATGCGTCTCGATCAGCCGGTAGAGGCTGTCCCACGGCATATGGTCCGGCAGCACTTCTCCCGGGTCTTTGCTGTATCTCGATCGCAGGGCATCGAGTTCCGCGCGCAGGGTGACGATCCGGTCCTGCTGGCGCTCGTCTTCCACGTTCCATTGCGCCACATGGGCCGCCGCCCGGTCGAGCAGCTCTGAAAACCGGACGCGGGTTGCGGCGTCCGCCTGCGCGATGCTGCGCACGCGCGCCAACGCGGTCTCGCGGGCATGGAGCCATTTGTGGATCAGGATCGGATGTTTGATCAGGAACGGCGCCATGCCGAGACCGGTGGCATTGCCGATGCCGAGGATGCGCCGCTGCGCGGCCGCGAGCGGCACCGCCGTGTCGCGACTGCGCATGCGGGCGACATGTTCGACGAGGGCGACGGCGAAATGGCGGATCATGAACACGGTCAGCATTTCCGCCTGGAACGGCGCGTTGAGCACGGGGCCCTTGTGAAGCTTCGGGAAGTCTCCGAGGCCGAACTTGCCGTTGCCGTATACCGCCGTGGTGCGCATCAGGTAGCCGATCTTGGCGAGCTCCGAGATATCCGGCTGTGTGCCGCCGGCAAGGCACCGCGCGACATAGTCGAACAGGCGCACGCTCTTGTTGGCGCGGCTCAGCACCAGTTCGCGCGCCGAGCAGCGGCCGGCTTCCTGGAGCGGCACATTGGTTTCCAGCCGGTCGAGATCGGCTTCGTCGACATGGCCCTCGACCAGCGCGAAGGTCGCATCCCAGCGTTCGGCGATGACCCGGTCGGTGCGGTCCTCAGGGTCGAGATGGTGCGAGAAGGCGACGAAGCTGAAGTCCCCATGCGGTGTGTGGACGACATAGACCACCCGTCCGAACCCGTTGTCGTCGAGTTTGAACAGGCCGGTGGAGAACCGCCACGCCTCGCGGTGCATGCGCCGGATCAGAGTGCGCATGAAGCTGATGCGGGTCTGGAAGAACGAGCCCATACGGTCGAGCCGCATGACCTGCGCAGGCGGCCTGAGCGGGACCGTCAGCTGCCCGCTTTCATCGTGATACTCGCGCGCCTGAGCCATCTGACACCCCGTTTCATGTACCCGGTCCGAATGATACGTCGAAAAACCGCAACCAGTTCAGCCCCATCACCTTGTCGACCTCAGGTTCCGTGAACCCTCTGGCGCGCAGGCCCTCGGCGATGTTGCCGAAATCCCGGTTGCCCTTGAACCAGGCGAGCGGCGGCGGCCAGCCGGCATCGTCCTTGCTGCCTTCTCCGAAATCCGTGTCGAGCGACCAGCGGCCGTTGCGCATCCAGGTCACCACGCTGTCGGGCTGATCCTGGCACAGGTCCGTGCCGATGCCGATATTGTCGAGCCCCATGAGATCGGCGGTATCGGCGATCATCGCGCAGAAATCGTCGAGCCGGCAGTCCGAATGGCCTTTGAGGTGGAACGGATAGACGCTGAAACCGAGCATGCCGCCGCTCTGGCCGAGCGCCTTGAGAACGTCGTCCGACTTGTTGCGCCGGGCCGCGTGCCACGAGTCCGGGTTGGCATGGGTGATGGCGATCGGGCGCTGCGACAATTCGATCGCCTCGAGCGTCGAGCGCTCCGCGCTGTGCGACATGTCGACCACCAGCCCGACCCGGTTCATCTCCCGGATCGCCTGTTTGCCGAAGCGCGTGATGCCCGGGTCCTCGTCTTCGTAGCAGCCGGTCGCGAGCAGGCTCTGGTTGTTGTAGGAGAGCTGCATGAAGCGCGCGCCGAGCTGGTGTACGATCTCGATCAGGCCGATTTCGTCCTCGATCGGCGAACAGTTCTGAAAGCCGAAAAAGATCGCCGTCCTGCCTTCGGCCTTCGCCTTGTGCACGTCTTCGGCGGTGCGGCCGGGCATGATCAGGTCGCCATACTCTTGAAACCAGCGGTTCCATTGCGCCATGTTCTGAACGGTCTCACGGAATTGCTCGTGATAGCAGATAGTGACGTGCACGGCAGTAACGCCGCCGGCCTGCATGTCGCGGAAGATATCCGGCGACCAGTTGCAGTATTGCAGACAGTCGATGATGATCCGGTCGTCGGCGCCCATGGCAGTGGTCCACGGTTTCTAATGGTTTCGCTTCAAACAGAGTTGTAGCGGCAAACAGTGCCCGGCATAAGCGGAAATGATAGGTGAGAGGATCATTGCGCACCGGCCATCGCATTCAGCCGCAAGAGCGCGATCTTGTTGATTTCCCCAAGTGCCGTTATGAACTCCGTATCGGTGTCGTTGCCGATGCGGGTTTCGAACGCCTCGAGGATGTCATGCCGGTTCTTGCCCTTCACCGCCAGGATGAACGGAAAATCGAACTTCTCCTTATAGGCCGTGTTGAGCGTCTGGAACCGTTCGAACTCCTCCGCTGTACACTGGTCGAGCCCGGCGCTCGATTGCTCCGAGGTTGAGGCTTCCGTCAGCTCGCCGCGCACCGCGGCCTTGCCGGCAAGGTCCGGATGGGCGCGGATCAATGCCAGTTGCTCATCGCGTGAGGCCGCGTCGAGCACGGCCGCGAGCGCGGAGTGAATGCTCGAAACGTTGCTGTGCGCATCCCCAAGCCCCAGGTCCCACAAGCGCTCCGCTATCCAGGGCGAGTGCTCGTAGATACCGCCGAACATTGAGACAAAGTCGGTTCGTGACATCGCCGCCGGGCTCGGTGTCAACTTGCCGTCCGTATCGGTGTTCATGGCCTTGTCCCGATCGATGGTTCCGGTGTCACAGAGGGATAGCATTTATAGGAAAACTTGATAAAGACGCAGATTATCAAGAAAATATATAAAGTCTTTGGCGAAGCCACCCC
>JBPCWF010000620.1:0-5258 GCA_051009775.1 Hyphomicrobiales bacterium
TGCTGATCTATTTCGACCAGCAGACCAAGAAGGACGTTCTGGAACGCATTGTCGGCCTCATGGCGCCGGACGGCCGTCTGGTGCTTGGCGCCGCGGAGACGGTTCTGGGCATTACCGAGGCGGTGAAGCCGGTCGCGGGCAAGAGGGGGCTTTATGCCACCGACCGGGACGCGGGATCCGTACCCGCAGGGGCTGCGCAGGCTCCCGCTCTCAGAGCGGTCTGATCCGGCCGGACGAAAAAGCTTCCTTTAAACAAGAAAAACCCCGGCCTTGCCGGGGTTTTTTTGTCGCTTTGCTGTCCGCTTGAAGGTCAGGCGGACTCGCGCATCTCTTCACTATCCTCAACCGGGTCGCGCAGCACATAGCCACGTCCCCAAACGGTTTCGATATAGTGCTTGCCCTCGGTTGCCGCGGCAAGTTTCTTACGTAATTTGCAGATGAAGACGTCGATGATCTTGAGCTCCGGCTCGTCCATGCCGCCATAGAGATGGTTGAGGAACATCTCTTTTGTGAGCGTGGTGCCCTTGCGCAGGGAGAGGAGCTCGAGCATCTGGTATTCCTTGCCGGTCAGATGCACACGCTGGGTGTTGACCTCGACGGTCTTGGTGTCGAGGTTGACCTTGAGGTCGCCGGTCGAAATGACCGACTGAGAATGACCCTTGGACCGGCGCACGATGGCGTGAATACGGGCGACCAGCTCGTCCTTGTGGAACGGTTTGGTCATGTAGTCGTCGGCACCGAAGCCGAGGCCACGGACCTTGTTTTCAATGCCCGCCAGGCCGGAAAGGATCAGGATCGGTGTGTTGACCTTGCTGACGCGCAAAGTCTTCAGAACTTCGTAACCGCTCATGTCGGGCAGGTTCAGATCAAGCAAGATGATGTCGTAATCATATAGCTTGCCTAAATCGACGCCTTCTTCCCCCAGATCGGTCGTATAAACGTTAAAACCTTCGGACTTCAGCATAAGCTCAATGCTTTGAGCTGTTGCACTGTCATCCTCAATCAGAAGAACTCTCATGCGAATCCCCTTTTACAATGCCCCTTCTGGGCCGAAACGCCGACGCACTCATCAACCTGGCGCATGGGTAACCCTACTGGTTTTATCCAATCGTTAATATACGCGGCAATTGGTTAACAAAATCTGATGGCCGCGACTGATTCGAGTTCTTTCCATTAGGTTACCGCAAACGGCCGCCCATTGAACCGCAAACCGAATCCGTTCCGGCCGCGGGGAGCAGTTCCGCGCTTGAATCGACATAACTGACTGGGAACAAGGTTTACTGAGCCTTAAAGCATCAAAGGCATTATACCCCTACTGAGTAAATGATTCTGCGAATCAAGTGAAGGCCCGAGACGACAAATTACAGGGAGATCCGGGTTTGAAGGCTCTGACCAACGAAATCGAAGCGCTGTCGGCGGTCGAGTATTACGGTCGCGTGGTCAGCGTGCAGGGCCTGCTCGTGGAAATCGCAGGACCGATGCAGGTCATGAGCATCGGCTCCCGGATCACCGTTCACAACCGGGCCGGCCGCTGCGTGCCGTGCGAGGTCGTCGGGTTCCGCGGCGACCGGGCGCTGTGTCTGCCGTTCGCCGACCTGGACGGCGTGCATATGGGCTGCAAGGCCATCGTCGAGGCCACGGAGACACGCGTTCACCCCTGCGAGGCTTGGCTCGGCCGTGTGGTCAACGCCATGGGCGAACCGATCGACGGCAAGGGCCCGCTTGCCATGGGGCCGGCCTCCTGCGCGCTTCGCAATGCGCCGCCTCCGGCCCACAAACGCGGCCGGGTGGGGCCGCCGATCGATCTCGGTGTCCGCGCTCTCAACACCTTTGTCACCTGCTGCAAGGGGCAGCGTCTCGGTATCTTCTCCGGTTCCGGTGTCGGCAAGTCGGTGCTGTTTTCCATGCTCGCGCGCAACACCAAATGCGACGTCTCGATCATCGGGCTGATCGGCGAGCGGGGCAGGGAAGTGCAGGAGTTCATCGAGGACGATCTGGGCGAACAAGGATTGAGCCGCAGCATCGTTGTGGTGTCGACCTCCGACGAACCGGCTCTGATGCGCCGCCAGGCGGCCTATCTCACGCTGACGCTGGCGGAATATTTCAGAGACGCCGGCAAGGACGTGCTCTGCCTGATGGACAGCATCACCCGGTTCGCCATGGCACAGCGCGAGATCGGACTGTCGGGTGGCGAGCCGCCGACCAGCAAGGGCTATACCCCGACCGTGTTTGCCGAACTGCCGCGGCTGCTTGAGCGCGCAGGGCCCGGCGCCGGCCACGGCTCCATTACAGGTTTGTTCACCGTATTGGTGGAAGGTGACGACCATAATGAACCTGTGGCCGATGCGGTGCGAGGCATTCTGGACGGTCATGTTGTGATGGATCGGTCGATCGCGGAGCGTGGGCGGTTCCCCGCGATCAATGTGCTCAAGTCGATTTCGCGCACCATGCCGCGCTGCGTCGACCCGGAAACTTTCCCGCATGTGCTGCGGGCCCGGCAGCTGATGTCGACCTATGACGACATGGAGGAGTTGATACGTCTTGGCGCGTACCGTTCCGGAAGCGATCCCAAAGTCGATGAGGCGATCGGGTACAATCCGCGGCTGGAGGCGTTTCTGGCGCAGACCAGGGATGACATCACGTCGCTTGAGGACGGCTATGCGTTATTGGCCCGGATCTTGAATAACGAAGACGTATCAGTTGGTGAGTTGGAAGAGTAATCGCTATGAAATCACGGGAAACACTAATACGCCTGCACAGATTCCAGGTTGACGAAAAACGCCGCCAGGTTGCCGATATCGAGGCGATGATCGCGGATTTCCGCCGCATGGAGACCGATCTGGATCAGCAGATCCAGACCGAGCAGGAACGCAGCGGCATATCAGACGTCACCCATTACGCCTATCCGACCTTCGCGAAAGCCGCTTTGGACAGGCGAAACAACCTTTTGCGCTCCATCGAAGAGCTCGAAACCCAGCTTGCGGAGGTTCGTGAGGAATTCACCGAAGCCTTTGCCGAACTCAAGAAGTACGAGCTTATGCAGGAAAAGGAGCAGGATCGCCGCCGTGGCGAAATCTCCGCGCTCGAGCAGCGCGAGCTCGACGATGTCGGTATCGACATTCACCGTCGCGGCTCGACCGTTACCTGACACGGTTCGTCACAGTGTCTCAAAATGAAACACCCCGCTCTGCGGGGTGTTTTGCTTTTTGCCCCAGAGCTGGATTTGGATCACTCGGAGCCACGTGCCCCGAGGGCTGATTTCAGCGCGCCCAGGTGCTGCTCATAGCGCCGCCATTTGCCGATCGACGTCTCGAAGATCGGCTGGCGCACCTGCCAGAATGACGGGCCGACGGCGATGCCGGCCTTTTCGGGAAAGTCCAGGCAGTCATCGTCCCAGTCGAGATCGAGGAATGCGATGATGCGGCGGATCTCCCGTTCAGGGTCGGTGACCAGCGTTTCGTACTGCACCTCCAGAACCGGATTGGGCAGCACCGCGGCCCAGTGGTCCATCAGCGTCTTGTGGTGTGTGGACATGGCCGCCAGATCCTGCAGATCGCATGTGTAGCCGAGCCGTTCCGGCATGTAGTTGAAGTAGCTTGACCAGCACAGGTCCATCGGGTCGCGCCGGCACAGGATCACCTTGGCGCCTGGAAACAGCGTTGCGATAAAGCCGAGACGGCCATGGATGAAGGAAACCCGGTCGGTTACGCGGGCCGCGTCTTGGGTTCGCGCCGGCAGCGCGGCGAGGTAACGCCGGGCGAGTTGGGCAAGCTCGTCGTCGGGCAGTGTTGCCATCAAGTCCTGAATGTTTTTGCGGCCGCCAGTGCCGTTTGCGCCGTGCCTTTCGGCGTCCAGGACCCCGGTCAGTTCGCCCCCTGCGGCGGCTTGAGGATGCGCGGAAATGATTTGCTCCACGAGGCTGAGACCGCTGCGCGCCAGGCCCGCGACCAGGACCGGTTTGGGTGTCACGGTCGCGCAGTCGGCGCGCTTGCCGAAATGGTCCTGAGAAAAGACCTTTTTTATCCTGTCAAAGTTCTGAGCGACCCGGTCCGTGGAGGTGCCGAACTCGCGCTTGAACAGGTCGTTGGCGGTGCGGCAATGCTCGAACGCCGGTTCGTAATCTTCCGTCTGGTCGTACAGACAGGCGGCCGCGAAATGCATGTTCATGCGCGTGTGTGCGGGCAGCTGGCCGGTGCCCAGATGGCGCTCCAGAACGCCCTGCTCATCCTGAGCGGCCTGATGTGCCGGATGCATCGCTGCGAGCAGATAGTGTGCCCGGCCGTAATCCGGCCGGTCGCGCAGTGCCGTCTGCAGATGGGTGCGGGCATCTTCGAATTTGCCGAGTGCCTGCAGACCGCGGGCAAGCTCGGTATGCGCCGCGGGATAATCCGGCTTGAGATCGACAGCGCGGCGATGCTGGTCCAGTGCGTCTTCCTGACGGTTGAGCCGCTGATAGGCAAGCCCGAGGGTAAAATGAACTTCCGCCCAGCCCGGCCGCTGTTTGAGCACCGACTTGAACCTGTCGATGGCGTCGGCCATCCGGCCGCCTTCGAACAGGCAATGGGCCAGGTTGTACAGAACGATGGTGGAGTCCGGGTCCAGCCGAAGGGCCGTCTCGAAGGCGTCGACCGCCTTGTCGGCCATGCCCGCCTGTTTCAAACACACCCCCATATTGACCCAGCTTGCGAAGTGGTTGGGATCGCAGTCGGTGGCCTGCCGGTAGCGCTCGATCGCGCCCTTGATATCGTCACGGCCCTCGAGAATGCCGGCAATGATCATGTGGGCGGAGGCGTTGTTGGGATCGCGTGCCAGCACCCGGTCGCACAGCTTGCGGGCCTTGAGATAGCGTTTCTCTTCCAGGTATGCCGCCGCCTCGCTCAGCAGCTCGTCCTGATTCTCGCTCTCGGTTTTCGTCGTCACGTCGGCTATCTCGCTGTTCGGTGTCCGTGTGCCGGCGGCCTCAAGCCGTCTCAGGCCCGGGGCATGGTGCCGGCATTCGCATCCAGAGCCGCCTTGAGCGGCGCCAGATGCGCTTCGAATTTTTTCCACTTCCCGATCGAGGAGGTGAAGATCGGCTTGCGCACCTGCCACAGGCTGGTGGTGTTGACGGCGCGTTTGTTCTGATGAAACGCAAGACAGCGATCATCCCAGTCCAGGCCGCAGAACTCGATGACCTTGCGGGTCCAGGTCTCCTGATCGGAGATCATGTCTTCGTAGCGGACGTCGAGCACAGGCTGGGGCAGCACCTCGCGCCAGTG
>JBPCWF010000621.1:0-2854 GCA_051009775.1 Hyphomicrobiales bacterium
GGGTCGGAATCAGGAAATACGTTAGTGACATAAATGCCAGTGTGGTGCCGATGACGACGGTCGCGTGGAAATGACCGGGAACATAAATCGTGTTGTGGATGATGATGTTGATCTGCTCGACCCCCATGACCACTCCGGAGATGCCGCCGAGGAACCCGAACATGATCAGGGACAGGAACATGTCGGAAAAGGCCGGATTGCCCCAAGGCGCCTTGCGCAGCCACTCGAAGATGCCGTGGGTCAGGCCGCGGGGGCGCTGCGCCGCCTCGATGGCGCCGGGCACGCTCAGCCCGTGGATCATGCTGCCCAGCACCGCCAGATACATGGCGTAGGACGTGTTGAAGATCTTCCAGTTGGAGCTGACACCGGGCTCGACCAGGAGATGGTGCGCGGAGGCCAGCTGCAGGAACAGAATGTAGAGCAGGAAAGCCGTGCGGCTGACCTTCTCCGACAGCGGCTTGGCGCCCAGAACCATGGCGGCGATGCAGTACCACACCGCGACATGGGCGGCGACATTGACCTGCTGCGACGAGTGCCCCATGCCCCACCAGATGAGCTTGTAGAGCAGCGGGTCGACATTGCTGATCAGGTCGAGCGACCAGAGCCAGGTCGGCACCAGGATGATGGCGCCCGAGGCGATGGTGAACACCGCAATGATGGCCGCCGTGATCGCCCCGAAGGTGACCAGAGGCACCGAGCCCTTATAGGTCTTCTCCGCCTTGGCGACGACCAGGGTGGCAAAGAACACGAAGACCGCGATCAGGGCGCCGACCGCGAACAGGATCAGCCCCAGATAGAAGTGCGACTGCGCCCTCATCGGCACATAGGACGTGAACATGACGCTCGATTCGCCCTGCAGCACCGCGACATTGGCCATGATGGCGCCGACCACCATCAACGCGAAGGCAAGCCAGGCGATGCGCGGTGTCGCCAACCGGCTGTTGAGCAGGATGGCGGAGGCGAAATAGAGGATCGCCACTTCGAAGAACAGGATCCAGAACAAGAGCACGTCGGCACCGTGCGCCGTCAGGACCAGATAGAACATTTCCGCATCGAGCAGATGCACCGCCGGCCAGCGCGTGAGCGCCACCAGCAGGCCAAAGAAACCGCCCAGGGCCAGAAACAGGATTGCCGCAACCGCGTTGACCTTGATCAGAAGCTCGGCCTGCGAATGCACCTTGAGACCCGTGTCGGGACATGTTCGGAATGTCGCTGCAGTGGCCATGATCGCCTCCTATTCGGTTGCCGCGGGCTGCTCGGCAGCCGCAGGCTGTTCGGCGGCCGCGGGCTGCTCAGCGGCCGCACCGGACTCGACCACATAGATCCGGCCGACCATCGTGTGATGGCCGACACCGCAGAACTCGTTGCATACGACGCTGAATTCGCCGGTCTCGTTGGGCGCCACGGTGAGCACCATTTCGTAACCCGGGTGGATCTGCAGGTTGATATTGGTCGGCTGAAGCGAGAAGCCGTGCTGCCAGTCCACGGACGACAGATGCAGCCGGTATTTCTTGTCCTTCTCCAGCTCCAGAATCGGCCACCATTCCCACAGGCGCCCGAGCATGTAGATGTCGGTGCCGGGTGGCGGATGGACCACCGGGATGCCGGTGTCACCCTCTTCGCGCACGGTGTATTTCTCGGTCATGGCCTCGGTGCGCTCGGCGAACACTTCCGGCTTGATCTTGTAGGCTTCGTTGGACAGGTTCTGTTCGCCGACCGCGTGCCAGTAGATCATGGCGAAGAACATCACCAGTCCCCACAGGAACGCGACGATGATCCAGGTCAGTTCGACTTTTGTCAGCGGCTCTTTCCACCAGAGCCGCATCTCGGGAGGATGAATTGCCATGGCGCCCTCCGATCAGTCTGCAATTGGAATCTGAGCGACCTCGACGATGCCCCAGACCAGATAGAGAACCGTGGGCACGGCAACGCCGAGAAACAGCAAGAGGAAGTGGTTGTCGAGCAACCTCTGCATAAACGGGATCTCCTCGCTGCCGTCGTCTTCAGGCTGCGCGTTCGCTTCCTGCGCCATGATTGCTTCTCCTCCTCTTTACCCCTGCGGAAAAAGGTAGGCGGCGCCTTGCCGGTCAGCCTTGACGAAAGTCAAGCGTGCCGTCCGCGGCGCGGCGCAAGGCACGGCCGGATACCGGGAATACGTCATGAATTGAGAGAGTTAGAGCTAGCCGGCGAAATACTGAATGAGATTGAAGCTGACCACCGCCATGATCAGCAGAATGATGAAAAACACCACGGTGCGCTGCTCCAGCGAGCGTCCGAGGTAGCGCTCGATCTGTAGGAGAATCACATCCGCCAGGAGATAGAGCGCGATAGCGACCAGAGTGAAATAGACGAGTTCCATAGGCGCTCTTACCCGGCCTTGGCCCGCACCGCGCCCCCCGCCTCCGATCCGAGCAGGCGCGGGCCGTAGCTCAAAAGAAACACGGCGAAGGCGCCGCTCCAAAGCAACCCGCTCAGGGTCATGAGCATGACATAGCCGTCTGCGGACAACGCCGCAAGCACGCGCAGCAACGCACCGCTCGTGACCAGCACGTAGATCGCCACGGTCGCCCGGTCCGCGGTGAGCTCGGCTCCGGTATGGCCGAGCGTGGCGCGCGTCATGACCGCAAGCGTCATCGTCCCGATCGCACCGGTGGTCAGGCCGTGCACGGCGGACGCCCCGTCGATCACTTCGGGTATAAGCGCGGACAGACCCAGCAGGCCAAGCGAAACGGCGAGCCACAGATAGCCGATATGGAGGATGACGACCAGGGGCTCAGACACGGTCTGCCAGCCGCGCCAGCGCGCCATCCGCACGGCAAGCGCCACGCCACCTGCACAGAGCAGAACCCCGGCC
>JBPCWF010000622.1:0-7503 GCA_051009775.1 Hyphomicrobiales bacterium
GGGATTCTCGAGGACGAAGGCTTCGAGGCGCGGGTGGCGCATGACAGCGACAGCGCGCTGGCGTCGATCGAGGAGCGCCGCCCGTCTCTGGTGGTGCTCGATATCTGGCTTCAGGGAAGCCGCCTCGACGGCCTTGAACTGCTCAACATCATCAAGGCGTCACACCCGGATCTTCCGGTGGTGATCATCTCAGGACACGGCAATATCGAGACCGCCGTCTCGGCGATCAAACGCGGCGCCTATGACTATATCGAGAAACCGTTCAAGGCGGACCGCCTGATCCTGATTGTCATGCGTGCGCTCGAGGCGAGCCGCCTCAAGCGCGAAGTGGAAGATCTGCGCGGCCGTGCCGGCGCGGAGGTCAGGCTGATCGGCAGCTCGCCGGCGATGAAGCAGCTCAGGCAATCGATCGAGAAGGTCGCGGCCACCAACAGCCGCGTGCTGATTCACGGGCCTCTGGGATCGGGCAAGGAAATGGTGGCGCGGGCGCTGCACGGCTGGTCGAAGCGGACCGAAAGCCCGTTCGTGATCCTGAACGCCGCGACCATGGCGCCGGAGCGCATGGAGGCCGAGTTGTTCGGCACCGAGAGTGGAGACGGAGAGCCTTCCCGCGTCGGCGCGCTAGAAGAGGCTCATGGCGGCACCTTGTTCATTGACGAGGTCTCCGACATGCCGCTTGAGACCCAGGGCAAGATCCTCAGGGTCCTGGTCGACCAGACCTTTCAACGGGTCGGCGGCAGCAAACGTGTCAAGGTCGATGTCCGGATCGTGTCCGCGAGCAGCCGTGCCCTGGAAAGCGAAATTCAAGAAGGCCGTTTCCGCGACGATCTCTATCACCGCTTGAGCGTGGTGCCGATCATGGTGCCGACCTTGTCCGAACGGCGCGAGGACATTCCCGAACTGATCGAGCATTTTGTCGAGCATTTCTCGACGATTTCGGGCCTGCCGACGCGCAGGGTCGGTGCCGACGCGATCGCCGCCCTGCAAGCGCATGACTGGCCCGGCAACGTGCGGCAACTGCGGAACAATGTCGAACGCCTGCTGATTTTGGCGAGCGGCGACCCGACGAGCGAAATCACTGCTAAGATGCTGCCCACCGAAGTCGGCGAATCGACACCTTCGGTGGTCAACGGATCCGGAGGCCAGCAGTTGATGGCTCTATCTCTCAGAGAAGCGCGCGAGGTGTTCGAGCGCGAGTACCTCATGGCTCAGGTCAGCCGTTTCGGCGGCAACATCTCAAAGACCGCCGAATTCGTCGGCATGGAACGCTCAGCCCTGCATCGTAAGCTGAAGCTCTTGGGCTTGAATTCGTGAAGGACATGCCGGCCGCCGGTTGTTACCACTCCAACATAGCGCAACCGCTCATCATCCCGTAGCATCCAGACGCGGGGGACAGACCTCATGAAAGTGATCATATGCGGCGCCGGCCAGGTCGGGTTCGGTATCGCCGAACGCCTTTCCGCCGAGCAGAACGATGTCACGGTAATTGACCGGTCGCCCGAGCTGATCCAGACCATCACCGATGCGCTCGACGTTCAGGGCATTGTCGGGCACGGGGCCTATCCCGACATCCTGCAGCGCGCGGGCGCCGAGGACGCCGACATGATCATCGCGGTGACATTCACCGACGAGGTCAACATGATGGCCTGCCAGGTCTGCCACTCGCTGTTCAACGTACCGACCAAGATCGCGCGGGTGCGTGCCCAGAGCTATCTCGATCCGGTATGGCGCAACATGTTCTCGCGCGATCATCTGCCGATCGACGTGATCATTTCGCCCGAAATGGCGGTCGGCGAGATGGTGCTGCGGCGGCTCGCGCTGCCGGGCGCGTTCGAAGCGATCAATTTCGTCGACGATCAGGTGATTGTGCTGGGCGTCACCTGCGAGGAGGAGTGTCCCGTCGTCAACACGCCGCTTGAGCAGCTCACCGAGCTGTTCCCGGACCTGGCGGCCGTGGTGATCGGCATCATGAGGGGCGGGCGGCTGTTCGTGCCCCACGGTTCGGACCAGATGCTGGTCGGCGACGATGTCTACCTGGCCGCCGAACGCTCGCAGGCCGAACGCACACTGAGCATCTTCGGGCATGACGAGAAGGAGGCACGGCGGATCATCATCGCCGGTGGCGGCAATGTCGGTTTGTATGTTGCAAACAAACTTGAGGAGCTGCAGTCGCGCACGCAGGTCAAAATCATCGAAAGCTCGCGCGAACGCGCGGTCTATGTCGCCGACCGGTTGCGCAAGGCGGTCATCCTCAACGGCAATGCACTGGAGGGAGATCTCCTGCGCGAGGCCGGGGCGGACGATACCGAAGCCTTTGTTGCGCTCACCAATGACGACAAGGTCAACATCCTGTCAGGCCTGATGGCCAAGCAGGAAGGGGCGGGGAGGGCACTCAGCCTGGTCAGCAATTCGGACTACGCACCGATGCTGAAATCGCTTGGTATCGATGCCTATATCAGCCCGCGCGCGACCACCATTTCGGCCGTCCTGCAACATGTCCGGCGCGGCCGTATCCGCGGCGTCCACTCGATCCAGAACGGCCTGGCCGAGGTGCTCGAGGCCGAGGCCCTGGAAACGGCGACACTGGTCGGCAAGCCGCTGCGCGAGGCCGAACTGCCGGACGGCATCCGGATCGGAGCCCTGGTGCGCGGCGGCAGCGTCATCATCCCCGACGGCGACACAGAGGTCCGGCCCCATGATCGCATTGTCATCTTTGCCCTTGCCGATCAGGTCCGGGAAGTGGAGCATATGTTCCGGGTAAGCTTGGAATATTTTTAGATTGTGCTGAACTCGACGGTGCTTCATCTGCTCGGGTGGGCCTTGGCCTGCCTGACCGGACTCATGGCGATTGCCGGGATTGCGGCAATCGGGCTGGGAGAATGGTCGCAGGCTGGAATCTTCATGGTCAATGTCTGCGTCTCCGGGTTCTTCGCCGGCGCGCTCATCATCGGTTTTCAAGGACGCCGTGAGCGTATCGGCCGGCGCGATACGTCAATACTGCTGCTGGCGGTGTGGATCGTTCTTCCGGCGGTTTCGGCCTTTCCGCTGTTCGCGGTGGGCGGTTTCCAGCGTCTGGACCAGGCCATGTTCGAGGCGGTGTCCGGCCTGACCACCACCGGGGCCACGACCCTCAGCGAGCTGTCGCTGGTACCCAAATCGGTGATTTTCTGGCGCGCGCTCCTGCAGTGGTTCGGTGGCGCAATGACGCTCCTGTCCGCCGTGCTGGTGCTTGCGCCATTCGGCATGCTGAGCACGCCGATGAACATCACCATACCGGGATACGAGCGCGATGATCTTGCCAAGAGTGTTCTGGCGACCGCACGCCACATTCTGCCGACATACGCTCTCCTGACGCTGACCTGCGTGATCTTGCTCTGGGCGACCGGCCTGCCGACATTCGATGCCTTGTGCATTGCATTGTCGACGCTGTCGACCGGCGGGTTCATGCCGGCCGATGGCGGGCTTGCGCAGTACGATTCGGCGCTGGCGGAGTTCGTCATTGCCATTTTCATGATTGTCGGCGCAACGAGCTTCCTCGCTCATCGCGCCGCGCTGCTGCGTGTCGCGGGATCGCATTCCGACAACCAGGAAACCTGGTATCTCGCGTTCCTGGTGCTGGTGGCGGGCGGCGTCCTGAGCGCGCTTCTGGCCAACGCCCAGGCGCTGGGTGAGGGCGCGGGCACGGTGTCGGGCATCGAAGCTTTGCGGTACGGTTTTTTCCGGGCCGTGTCCCTGATCACGACCACCGGGTTCGAAAATGCCGCGCCGGGTGCGGCAGGGGTACCGTTCGCCTGTGTGCTGGCGCTTTGTGCGATCGGTGGAGCGTCGTTCTCTACCGCCGGCGGGCTGAAGGTGTTCAGGGCGTTCTCCATGGTGACCCAGGCCCATCGCGAGCTCAAACGACTGATCCATCCAAGGGGCATCACCAAGGCGCATTCCACGGGAAAGCCGATCGATATCCAGATCATGAAGACGATCTGGTCCATGTTCTTCGTGTTTCTCGTCGCCATGGCGGCCGTCAGCGTCGCGCTGGGCGCGGAAGGCGTGCCCGTGGAACAGGCGGTCATGGCCGCCATGTCCAGCCTGACCAATACCGGTCCCGCGGTGCTCATGACGGCGATCGACGCGGCCGAGGGCCAGGCCGACGTCTATGGCACCCTGTCGCCGTTCGCGGTGCTCGTCCTGTCGGGCGCGATGATCCTCGGCCGGATCGAATTCCTGGTCATGCTCAGCCTCGGCCTGATGATTTTCGACGAACGTTAGGCGTCGCGTACGATTGAGTTTTCCAGTGCGTGCGAATCTCGCCGTAGGACGTGGTCACAGCCATACATGTTGTGCTATTTTCCGAGCACCAATTTTGCACACTAAGAAGAAACTTGCCCGTGGGGCATTAGATGCGGCGGCCTTTTGTGTTTGTGTGATGGTGCGCCGTCCAGCATAAGCGGGGACCATTATGGCTGCGGACAAATCACAAAACCTACAAGATACGTTCCTCAATCATGTTCGAAAGCAGAAGACACCGCTTACGATTTTCCTGGTCAATGGTGTGAAGCTGCAGGGTGTTATCACCTGGTTTGATAACTTTTGCGTATTGTTGCGTCGGGATGGTTTATCCCAACTGGTCTATAAACATGCAATCTCCACGGTAATGCCCAGTCAACCGATCCAATTGTTCGAAGACGACGATACCAGTAGTAGTACAGAGTAACTTGGAGCACGTTTCCGACAGGCCGTCCTCCGCTTCGATCGGAGCCCGCAAGGGACCAAAACCGTTCCAGGTCGAGCCGGAACGGAAAACGGTTGCGCTCGTGCTCCATCCCGAGCCGAGCCGGGCGCGCGCCGCGAAAAGGGGCACGGGCACGCCGGAGAGCACGCCGGAACGCAGCGTCGAGGCCAAGCTTGAGGAAGCCATCGGCCTGGCGCAGGCGATCGACCTGGGCGTTATCGAGAGCTTCATCATCGGTCTGCCGAAGAGCAATCCAGCGACACTGCTTGGGTCCGGAAAGGTCGAGGAACTCAAGGGCATCGTGGCGGCGCTCGATGTCGAGCTCGTGGTCGTCAATGCGTCCCTGAGCCCGGTACAGCAGCGCAACCTGGAACGCGCCTGGCAGGTCAAGGTGCTCGACCGCACCGGGCTCATTCTGGAGATATTCGGTTTGAGGGCGCGGACCAAAGAGGGCCGACTGCAGGTCGATCTGGCCCATCTCACCTATCAGAAGAGCCGGCTGGTCCGATCCTGGACGCACCTCGAACGTCAGCGCGGCGGACTTGGCTTTGTCGGCGGGCCGGGCGAGACCCAGATCGAGGCCGACCGGCGCCAGATCCAGGAACGCATTACCCGCATTGAGAGAAAACTGGGGACCGTAAAGCGCACGCGGGAGTTGCACCGCGGCAGCCGCCGCAAGGTGCCCTATCCGGTGGTTGCCCTTGTCGGCTATACCAATGCCGGCAAGTCCACTCTGTTCAACCGCCTGTCGGATGCCGAGGTGATGGCGGAAGATCTGTTGTTTGCGACGCTCGATCCGACCATGCGCCAGATCGACCTGCCAAGCGGACGCAGGGCTGTGCTGTCGGACACGGTAGGATTCATCTCCGATCTGCCGACCGACCTGATCGCCGCTTTTCGCGCAACCCTGGAGGAGGTGCTCGAGGCGGACGTGATCATTCACGTGCGCGACGTCTCACACGGGGACACGGACGCCCAGGCGGCCGATGTCGAACAGGTCCTCAGCCAACTCGGTATCGATGAGCCCAGGCGCGGCGATATCATAGAGGTCTGGAACAAGATCGACCGCATCGAAGACCCCGAACGGACGGTGGTCGCCAACCGCGCGGAGCGCTCCGGCCACACCGTGGTCCTGTTATCGGCGGTGAGCGGGGAGGGGGTGGCGGACCTGCTCGAGGCGCTCGACCGCAAGCTCGGGGCGCACGACCTGGAACTGCAGGTCACGGTCGGCCCTGAGCAGGGCGCCGAACTGCATTGGATCTACGAGAATGCCGACGTGCTGACCCGGCGGGACGCCGACGACGGCGCCAGCCATCTGTGCATCAGGCTTGCCGCTGAAAAGCTCGGCGTGCTGAAGCGAAAACGCGTGGCGATCGACGCGCCAGTTGCCCAAGACGCCGCAGTATGAAGACCCAAAAACTTCTTACGATCCAGCGGCTTGTTCGTCGCGCTTAACCTCGCCCCACAACGTATCCATCTCCGCCAGGCTGGCCCCTTCCGGGGCCGTGCCGTTGGCTGCAAGCTTCCTTTCTACTGCCTTGAAACGGCGCGTGAACTTGGCATTGGCCGCCTGCAGGGCCGCTTCCGGCTCCAAATTGAGCTGGCGCGCCAGGTTGGCAACGGCAAACAGAAGGTCGCCCAGTTCTTCCTCAAGCTTTGGCGCCGAGCCCGACGCCATTTCGTGACGGAGTTCGGCAATTTCCTCCTCGATCTTGTCGAGCACCGGCGCGGCGTCCGCCCAGTCGAAACCGACCCGGGAGGCCTTCTTCTGCAACTTGGCTGCACGCATCAGCGCGGGGAGGGCGGTCGGAACCCCATCCAGCACGCTCGCCTGCGTGATCCCGGACTTCGCCTGTTTCTGCGCGCGCTCCTCGGCCTTGATGCGTTCCCAGAAGCCTTTGACGGCGCCGGCGGTGCGGGCTTCCGCATCGCCAAAGACATGCGGGTGCCGGCGGACCAGCTTGGTGCAGATGGCCTCGACCACATCGTCGAACGTGAATGTTTCCGTCTCTTCAGCCATCTGCGAATGGTAAACCGCCTGCAGCAGAAGATCGCCCAGTTCATCGCGCAGGTCCGCCATGTCGCCACGCTCGATGGCGTCCGCGACTTCGTAGGCCTCTTCGATGGTGTAAGGCGCGATGGTTTCGAAACTCTGCTCGAGATCCCACGGGCATCCCGTCACGGGCGTGCGCAGCGCCGCCATGATGGCGCGCAGCGTCTGTACGGACCGAAGATCGTCGAAGGGGATGTCGGACATAAAGCACTCCAGCGTGTCACAGCCGCACCCGGCGGCAGCGCCAAAGAGTTAATGCCCGAACGCCCGCAAGGCCAGCACAAGTTAAGACGTTAATGTCCTTTGGACGCGCACTTCACGCAGGTGGCAAGCGTCGGATCATTGTCGAGCCTGCGGATGTCGATTTCCTCGCCGCAGGCGATGCAATACCCGAACTCGTCCTCCTTGATCCGCTTCAGCGCCGTCTCAATACGGGTCAGGGTCAACTGACGCCGGCGTTCCGTCTCGAACTGCATGGCCTGTTCCTGCAGGGCATCCATGCGGGACAGGCGGCCGACGGCCTGCTGATCGAGCTCTACGGGCTTGCGGGCGTCCTCCGTGGCGCCTGACTGGTCCTGCAGCTCACGCTGCAGCTTCAGGAGCGCGTCACCGAAGTCTTCAATCTGTTTGTCGTCAAGCATATCGATCACCAGGACGGGAGCGGGAAGGCTTGCCATGGCCGCCCGCGCATGCCGGGCCCAAGCCCGGCTGGAGTGTCATATGA
>JBPCWF010000623.1:0-3103 GCA_051009775.1 Hyphomicrobiales bacterium
GCTGGTGCCTCAGGCAGACAGGTCAGCGGCTTGCGGCACATGACATTGCACCTCAAAGTGTGACCTGTGTCACAGCGAAACGGCCGTAGCCAACCCTCCAGTTTCGAATTAGTCTAATTACAAACTATTGATTTCATTGCAAAAAACTGACCGGGCGCAAAATTTGCGATTGACTCGCATGGTCGCAGGCCATACTTGGTTTCATGGGAACGGGTTGCACGCAACAGTCAGGCCGGGCGCTATTACGCCGGATTTCAGCCGAAGGTTATTTTACGTGATTATCTGCCACTGCAACGTTATCAGCTCCAGCGACATCGAGCGGGCGATCGAGCGCATTTGGGCACTCGACCCCGATCAGGAGATCAATCCCCAGTTCGTCTTCCGCGAATGCGGCAAGCGCCCGGATTGCGGCAATTGCCTCAGCCAGTTCGTCGACACGATCAGACGGCTTAAGGCGGACACCGTGGAACCGGCTCCGGCCCCCAGTCTGATGGACCTGGTCGACCAGGCGCGCACGGTTGCCACCGGAAGCTCCCAACTCTAAGCCGAAGCCGCCGCATGACCAGACGTCCCTCGCCCCTTGGGTGAGTACGTTCTGCACGCCATGTTCGAACCAGTGACGTTCCAAACTGTTGATAGCGTTGCGCGATCCGGCTAGTAAGGGCCGTGGCGGCGTCCGCGCGCCGGCGCAGGATCCATTCGACAGCACCGGAGCATGCAATGAAGGGCAACGAGAAGGTCATCGAGTATCTCAACAAGTCGCTGCGCCATGAGCTAACCGCGGTCAATCAGTACTGGCTGCACTACCGGCTGCTCGACGATTGGGGCTACGGCAAGCTTGCCAAGAAGGAGCGCGAAGAGTCGATCGAAGAGATGCAGCACGCCGACAAGCTGATCGAACGGATCATCTTCCTTGAAGGCCATCCCAATCTGCAGAAGCTCGACCAGCTGATGATCGGCGAGAACATCACCGAAGTGCTGAAATCCGACCTGAAGGCGGAATACAGTGCGCGCGAGCTCTATACGGAAGCCCGGAAGGTCTGCCGCGAGGAAGAGGACTATGTCTCCATGGGCCTGTTCGAAGAGCTGTTGAGCGACGAGGAAAGCCATATCGACTTCATCGAGACCCAGCTCGATCTGATCAAGACCATCGGGGTCGAGAATTACGGGCATCTGCAGGCGTCACCGGCGGACGACGCCGGGTAGCCCCGGACCGTCTGCCCGCCAGCGCCGCCGTTATCTGAGAAGACCGTAGAGGGCAACGACCAGCAAAAACCCAATTGCGACGCGGCGGTAGAGGATTTCGTTGGACTTGCGGAACAGCCGCGCGCCGAGCCAGGCGGTGGCGAGATAGGCGGGCGCGAGCGCCACGGCCCGCAGGACGGCGGTTCCGGACAGCAGACCCATGGCCGCGAGCACGCCGAGCACCACCACCTGCGTCAGGGCGAAGTAGCCGATCATGTTGGCGCGGTTGGTCGCTGCGCCATCGGGACCGGACAGCACATAGATCAGGACCGGCGGGATGCCCAGGCTTGTGGCCGCCATCAAGGTGCCCGAGACGGCCCCGACGCCGAGCGTCGGCACAAGCTGCTTCTCGCCGCGATAGTGCCAGCCGGTGATCAGGATCAGAACGAAGACCAACACCAGCGCAGCCATGGCGCGGCTCAGCAGCGCGCCGTCGACGGTGCCCAGGATCCAGGCGCCGAGCGGCATGAACACCGTCGCGCTCAGCGCCAGCGTCGTGATGAAGCGCCATTCGATCAGATGCCGCGCCTTCGGCACGAGCTGAACACTGACGATGATTTCCAGCACGATCACCATGACGACGGCTTGGGCCGGCCCGAACAGGATGGCGAAGATGGGCGCCATCAGCATGCCCGAGCCGAAGCCCGAGAAGCCGCGCATGAGGCCGGCCGCCGCGGCAATCCCCGCCGCGCCCGCCATGTCCGCGCTCCACCAGTCGACCGCCTCGAACACGGGCTCGCCTCCGCTCATCGGGTGTTCCGCCGCTTGCCTATCATCCCGCGCGCAAGACGGACAGCCGAAAGCCGCTTGACTCATAATCAATCAGATGATTGAATATCAATTAATCGGTTGATTATTGAATATGGCAGATATCGACAAAGTCCCATCCGCCGGCGCCGCCGGTCGCGAAGACGCCGGACTTGACCGGGTGTTCTCGGCGCTTGCCGACCCGGTGCGGCGCTCGATCCTGTCGCGCCTCGACCAGGGAGAGTTTCTGGTGTCGGAACTTGCCGAACCGTTCGACATCTCGCTACAGGCGGTGTCCAAGCACATCCAGGTGCTGGTGAAGGCGGGCCTCATCGTGCAGGAGCGCACCGGCCGGGTCAGCCGCTGCCGGCTCGATGCCGGACCGATTTATCAGGCCGCCGTCTGGATCAACCGATACAGCAAGTACTGGCAGGCCCAGTTCGACACGCTGGCCGTCTGGCTCGGCGAGATCGAGGACGGCCGCGAACCGGACGCCGATGCCGACAAACCGAAGACTTGAGCCTCAGTTCAGTGTGATCAGGAGAAATGCAACATGACCTATCAGGACACGTCCGAAAAGATGAACGCCTACCGGGCGGAGATGACGGAGCTGCGTCAGAAGATGCATGCGCTGCAGGCATCGATCGAGCCGCAGGCGGTCGACGACTACACGTTCAGGACGGCCGACGGCACGGTCACCCTGTCGGAGCTGTTCGGCGACAAGAGCACCCTGTTCGCAATCCACAATATGGGCACCGGCTGTCCCTACTGCACCTTGTGGGCCGACGGCTTCAGCGGTGTCTATCCGCACCTGGCCGACCGGGCCGCGTTCATCGTGACGTCGCCGGACAGCCCGGAAACGCAGGCGAAGTTCAAGGCCCAGCGCGGCTGGACATTCCCGATGGTCTCGGCCGAGGGCTCGAGTTTCGCGCAGGACATGGGCTATACCGGCGAACACGGTTATGAGCCGGGCGTCTCGGTCTTCAGGAAGGACGGCGGCCACATACTGCGCGTCTCCGACACCAGTTTCGGCCCGGGCGACGACTTCTGCTCGGTCTGGCACTTCCTCTATCTGATCCCGGAAGGGCCGGACGGCTGGCAGCCGAAATAC
>JBPCWF010000624.1:0-2592 GCA_051009775.1 Hyphomicrobiales bacterium
GATCAGCACCGGCCGCGGCTTCATCGAACAGGCGCCCTGGATCAGCATCGCCCCCGGCATGGCGCTGTTTCTGTGCGTCTTCAGTTTCAACATTCTGGGCGACGGGCTGCGCGACCTGCTCGACCCCAAGCTCAATGAGTAGGACAGTCATGCAGGATGCCCAACCGGCCGGCGGCGACGTTCTGCGCATCGACGGCCTGACCATCGAGCTTTCCCGCGGCCGCGCAGACGTGTGCTCAATCGTCGACGATGTCTCCCTGCGCATCGGCGCGCGCGAGATCGTCGGGCTGATCGGCGAATCCGGCAGCGGCAAGACGGTAACGGCAAAATCCCTGATCGGGCTTCTGCCGGACCGCATCCGCGTGGCGGCGGGCACCGCGATGTTTCGCGGCAAGGACCTGTTCGCGCTCGGCGCCAAGGCCATGCGCGACGTCCGCGGTTCGGAGATTTCGCTGATCCCGCAAGACGCTCTCCACGCCCTCAACCCGGTACACCGGATCGGCCGGCAGGTCGGCGAGCCGGTGCGCATCCACACCGGCCAGAGCGAAAGCGCGATCCGGGCGCTCGTGCTCAGGCTTCTGGCCAAGGTCAGGATCGACAATCCGGACCTCAGGATCGGCCAGTTTCCCCATCAGTTCTCAGGCGGCATGCAGCAGCGCGCGCTGACCGCCATGGCGCTGTCGATGGAACCGCCGCTGATCATCGCCGACGAGCCGACCACGGCGCTGGATGTGACCATTCAGGCCCAGATCATTGCGCTGCTGAAGGATTTGCACCAGGAAACGGACGCCAGTTTCCTGTTCATCTCGCACGATCTCGGTCTGGTCTCCAGTTTGTGTGAGCGGATCTATGTCATGTATGCCGGCGTGATCGTCGAAAGCGCAGAGGCGCAGGACATATTCTCCAAGCCGCGTCATCCCTATACCTGTGCGCTGATCGGCTCGGTTCCGAGGTTGCGTTCAAATCCGGATGCGCTGCAGACGATTGCCGGTCAGGTGCCGTCACCGTTCGAACATGACGGCGGCTGCCGGTTCCGCAACCGCTGCCCGCTTGCCGAAGAACGCTGCACCGCCCCGCCGCCGATGCGCGATCACGGGCATGGTCATTTCAGCCGCTGCTGGGTGGAAACCTGAGATGCTGTTGCGTGCTCGATCCGTTTCCAAGACCTTCCGGTCCGGCGGGCTGCTCGCCCCGGGCACCGCCGTCAAAGCGCTCGACGGGGTCTCGTTCGATCTCGCGGTCGGCCGGTCTCTGGGTGTGGTCGGGGAGTCCGGATCGGGCAAGTCGACGCTGCTCAGAACCATCCTGAAACTGACGCCTCATGACAGCGGCACGCTGACATTCGACGGCGAGGACATCGCCGCGATGCGGGCGGGCGACCTCAAGCGTTACCGGCGCCGTGTCCAGCCGGTCTTCCAGGACCCCTATTCGACGTTCAACCCACGCTTCTCCGTCGGCTCGTCGATTGCCCTGGCGCTGGAAGTGAACGACATCATGCCGCGTTCGCAGACCGGTGATGCGGTGGCGGAGCTGCTGCTCGATGTCGGCCTGAGTCCCGGTCTGGCATCTAGCTTGCCGCACCAGCTGTCCGGCGGCCAGCGCCAGCGCGCCTCCATCGCCAGGGCCCTTGCGGTGCGGCCGGAGCTGTTGCTGCTGGACGAGCCGACATCGGCGCTTGACGTATCGATCCAGGCGCAGGTGCTCAATCTGTTCAAGACCCTGAAGCAGCGCCACGGTTTCACGCTGGTCTTCGTGACCCACGATCTGGCACTGGTGAGTTTCATCTGCGATCACCTTATCGTCATGAAATCGGGCGCCATCGTCGAGCAGGGCACGACCCGGGACGTGATCGACAATCCGGGGCAGGACTACACCCGCATGCTGATTGCGGCGGCGCCGGAGATGCCCGGCATGACTGCTTCGCAGGTTCAGCCTGCCGGCGCCCAAAACTAGAGGAGGACTTCCGATGCATCTCAATACGTTCTCGATTTCGGCCCGCTGCGCCAGAACGGGTATGCTGGGTGTGGCGGTCTCTACCGCGGTGCCCGGCGTCGGCGGGATATGCCCGTTCGTGCGGCCGGGTGTCGGCGCCGTCTCGACCCAGGCCTGGGTCAATCCTTATCTCGGCATCGACGCGATCGAACTGCTTTCTGCGGGAAAGTCCGCCGAGGAGACGCTCAAGACGCTGGTCGATGCCGATCCGGGACGCGCCGTCCGCCAGCTTGGCGTGGTCGACAGCGCCGGACGCTCGGCTGCCTGGACCGGCGATGAATGCGTGCCCTGGGCCGGCCACAGAACGGCGCCGGATGTCTCGGTCCATGGCAATATGCTGGTCGGGGCGGAGACGGTCGATGCCATGTTCGACGCCTTCGCCGCAACGGCCGAAGACGACCTGCACGAACGCCTGGTCAAGGTTCTCGAGGCCGGTCAGGCTGCCGGCGGCGACAAGCGCGGCAAACAGTCGGCGGCCATGGTGGTGTTCGATAGGGAGAGCTACCCGTACATCGACCTCAGAGTGTATGAGCATTTCGATCCGGTCGGCGAGCTGCGCCGGGTTTATTAATCGGCCAGCCAGCACTACCTCCCTTTCAT
>JBPCWF010000625.1:0-7548 GCA_051009775.1 Hyphomicrobiales bacterium
CCTTGTTGTAGTAGAGGCTGTCGATCAGGTTGACGAAGCGGCGCGCCTCGTTCCGCTTCTCAGGTCCCAGTGCGGGAATGCGCTCCAGGAATACCGTATGGAAGTTGCGCGCGACTTTCAGGAAGTCGGCCGCGCCGAGCGGCTGCTCGCACAGGTCGGCGAACGAGAACCGGGCGACCCCCTTGGCCGCCTGCGGCACCGGAATGGTGCGGCCCTTGACTTCGAGCGACGCCGGCGTGCCACGCTCCACATTGGTCAGACGGGTCCACGCGGTCTGGATCTGCGCATCGGTCGCGGCTCCGAGCGGCGTGTAATAGACCGGCATGCCGTCCAGGCATCTCAGCCGGTAGTCGGTCTCGCCATCGAGTGCGATGACCTCCATCTTGTCCTTGAGCATCCCGATGAAGGGCAGAAACAGTCCTCGGTTCAGGCCGCCCTCGTAGAGCGTGTCGGGATGGCGGTTGGAGGTTGCCACTACGATGACGCCGCGCTTGAACAGGGCCGTGAACAGGCGGCCGAGGATCATGGCGTCGGTGATGTCGGTGACCTGGAATTCGTCGAAGCAAATCAGTCTCGACGTCCGCGCGATGTCGTCGGCGACCGGCGGGATCGGGTCTCCGGCCTTGACGTAACCCTTGGAGTGCGCCTGGCGCCGGTCGTGGACCTGGCCATGGACCTCCTGCATGAATTCGTGGAAATGCACCCGCCTTTTGGCGGCCACCGGCGCGGCGTCGTGGAACAGGTCCATGAGCATGGTCTTGCCGCGACCGACGCCGCCATAGAGATAGGCGCCTTTGGGCGTCTCGGCGCGCGACGAGAACAGCGACGTCAGGCTGCGCCGCTGCCGCGACGCCTCATATGCGTCAAGTTGTTGGCAAAGTTGGTCAAGCGCCCCGATCACCCGGTCCTGATCGGCGTCGGCTGTCAACTCGCCGGACCCGGTCAGGGCCCGATAGGTTTGCAGGAGAGCGCTGCTCATTGACGATCGGATGTAGCCTGTCGACCACGCGGAGTGTTGTTATTGCGCACGTGTTAGCAAACTGAGACGTCTTCGCATAGGCGAATATGGGCTGCACGCGGCCCGTCGCGACCGGCTGGCATGCGCCGGCCGCTCACGCGCCGATGGGCGCGCGCCGGCGAAGCGTCGGAAAAGCGGGTCTGCCGGAGCCCGATCAGGCTCTAGGCATTCGGGTCCAGCTTTGCCACGGGCTTGGCCCGCTCATAGCTTTCGCCTGCCGCAACGATACAGGAAACCCCGTCGGTGTTGGTCAGGAGAACGGTCCATGTGCCGGTCTTCTCCGACACGTAAAGCTCCATCACGCCGCGGTTGGACACCAGCCCCATGGCCTTCCGCTGCTCTTTGTATTTCGCGCCCAGGAACTGGATGACTTTGTCATGCTTGCCGCATTCTGCCGCATGCGCGGGAGGTGCAAGCATCGTTGCCAGCCCGAAGGCGACCGCTGCAGCGAGCGCCGGTAGCCGGAACGTTTTCGATGGGAATTGCATAGTTACCTCCGTTCGCGCCCCGAAGCGCCGCTGACGGAGGAGAGTTGTCAGCCGAACCTCGGAGCACTCGTTGTGATGGATCCTTCCATCGCTATGCTCCCTGCTTTTTTTGACCTTTGTACTCACCAGCTTAGGTGGGACTTTGTTAACGAATTGAAAACAAATCAAGCGCTCACGATCGCCGGATGATAATTTGATGACAAACAATGCAAATTTGTCACAGAAATTAACTCCACAGGAGTTCATTTCCGTGCTGCAACGCGCATTGGCCGGCAGAAAACGGCAGATTCGTGCCCAAATGCCGCTCCGAAGAACGGCGTGATCGCGGTGAGTCGCGTCAGCTCATGGTCGGAATCACGAACTCCGCACCCTCCTTGGCGCCCGACGGCCAGCGCGACGTGATCGTCTTGGTCCGCGTATAGAACCGCACCGCATCGGGCCCGTGCTGGTTGAGATCGCCGAACATCGAGCGCTTCCAGCCGCCGAAGGTGTGATAGGCGAGCGGCACCGGGATCGGCACATTGACGCCGACCATGCCGATATTGATACGCGAACAGAAGTCGCGTGCGGTGTCGCCGTCGCGGGTGTAGATCGCGACGCCGTTGCCGTATTCATGGCTCATCGGCAGATCGAGCGCCTCTTCATAGGTCTGGGCGCGCACCACAGTCAGCACCGGGCCGAAGATCTCTTCCTTGTAGATGCGCATGTCCGAGGTCACGTTGTGGAACAGGCAGCCGCCCATGAAATAGCCGCTCTCGTAGCCCTGCATGGTGAAGTCGCGGCCGTCGACCTTGAGGTTGGCGCCTTCCTCGACGCCGAGATCGACATAACCCCTGACCCGCTCCAGCGCCTGGGCCGTGACCAGCGGTCCGTAATCCGCTTCCCGGTCGATCGACGGCCCGACCTTAAGCGACTCGACCCTGGGAATGAGCTTCTCGACCAGCGCGTCGGCGGTCTTCTCGCCGACCGGCACCGCCACCGAGATCGCCATGCAGCGCTCGCCGGCCGAGCCGTAGCCCGCACCGATCAGAGCGTCGACCGTCTGGTCGAGATCCGCGTCTGGCATGACGATCATGTGGTTCTTGGCGCCGCCGAAACACTGCACGCGTTTGCCGCTCGCGGTGCCGCGGGTATAGACATATTCCGCAATCGCGGTCGAGCCGACGAAGCCGATCGCCTGGATGTCGGTGTCGTCGAGGATCGCGTCGACCGCCTCCTTGTCGCCGTTGACCACATTGAGGATGCCCTCCGGCAGACCCGCCTCGATCATCAGTTCGGCGAGCCGCATGGGCACCGAAGGATCGCGCTCCGACGGCTTGAGGATGAAGGCATTGCCGCAGGCGATCGCGGGGGCGAACTTCCACATCGGGATCATGGCCGGGAAGTTGAACGGGGTGATGCCCGCGACCACGCCCAGGGGCTGGCGCATGGAATACATGTCGATGCCGGGCCCGGCGCTGTCGGTGAACTCGCCTTTGAGCAGATGCGGGATGCCGCAGGCGAATTCGCAGACCTCGACGCCGCGCTGGATGTCGCCGTGCGAGTCCGGGATCGTCTTGCCGTGCTCCATGGAGAGCATCTCGGCGAGCGCTTCCTTCTCGCGGGCAACCAGCTCGAGGAACTTGAACATGACCCGCGCGCGCACCTGCGGGTTCTTGGCCGCCCATGCCGGCTGCGCGGCAGCTGCATTCTCGACCGCGGCGCGCATATCGGCGCCATTGGCGAGCGCCACCTTGGCCTGCACTTCGCCGGTATTGGGGTTGTAGACGTCGCCGAAGCGCCCGCTCGTGCCGGCAACCCGCGCGCCGCCGATGAAATGTCCGATTTCCTTTGCCATGACACCCTGCCCGTTGGATTTTCTGGAGGTTGGTTTGCCCGGAAACTAGCGGCGTTTCAGACGCGCAGCAAGGTTGTTTTGCCGGCCGGGGCGGGCCGCCAAAAAAGAGCGGCGGACGCGCAGGTCCACCGCTCTGTGTTGCCTCTAGCTTGGGGAGGGGGTCGTGCTTACGGGTCGACCGCAAGCACCTCGCCGCGCGCGGCATGTTCGATCAACGTGCCGAGCGGAGGCTCCTGCAGGAGCAGCGCGTCGACATTCTGCCGGAGCTGGGCGAAGACATCGAGATAAGCCGCCTTTTTCAGGCCAAGAGATATGCCGGCCTCGGACGGATCGGCGAGCGGCCAGTGCTGAATTGCCGGTGCCCCCGGCCACACGGGCGGTTTAATTTCGGCCACCGCGTTGCACAGCGTGATGACCAGATCCATTCTGGGCGCCGCCGGCAGGGCGAACAGCTCCCACGACGTGCTCGACAGGTTGCGGGCGCGCACGCCGACATCGCGCAGGGTTTCGAGCGCGAGCGGATTGACCTCGCCGATGGGTGCGTTGCCGGCGCTGAACGCGCGAAACAGCCCGCGCCCCGCGTGGTTCATGTAGGCCTCCGCCATGATCGAGCGGGCGGAGTTTCCGGTACCGACAAATAGCACGTTCCTGATGGTCAATTCGGTCTCCTGTCTGTTGAACTGGGGTGGCACGCGGGCGGCGCCCTGATTCGCCGCACCGTCGTTTCGCCTCAAGACCTAGGGGCTCGTTGCTGCAGAACTGTGACAGCGCAATGGAGTTTTCGTGATTTCGCAGCCCGCGCGCCCCGGCGTCAACCGGACGCCGGTTGGATTGGCCACCCGCGCGCTATCCGATACATTCGCCGCCATCGATGACCAGCGCCTGGCCGGTCATGAAGGATGACCGGTCGGAGGCAAGGAACAGGACGGCCTCCGCGATTTCGCCGACCTCAGCCCAGCGCCGCATCGGGATCTTGTCGCTGACATAGCGCTCCAGGGCTTCGCGGCCGCCCATCTGGCGCATGAAGGGCGCATTGAACGGTGTGTCGACCCAGCCGGGACACAGCGCGTTGACGCGTATGTTGTGCCCGGCGTAATCGAGGGCCATCTGGCGGGCCATGGCGACCGCGGCGTGCTTTGAGGTGGCGTAGGCGATCATCTCGCGGTCGTACAGCACGCCGGAGTTGGACGCCGTGATCACGATCGACCCGCCTCCTTTAGACTTCATATGAGGCACCGCCAGGCGCGCCGCCATGAAATGGGCGCGCACATTGAGCTGCCACGATGCGTCCATGCCGGCCGGTTCGACCTGTTCCAGCGTGCCCTCGACCTGAATGCCGGCATGAGAATGCAGGATATCGAGCCGGCCGGTTTCGGCGACGGTGACGGCCACCAGATCTTCGAGCTGTTCGTCGTCCAGGACATCCGCCGCGATGGCCAGCGCGCGGCCTCCCGCGGCCCGTATGGCGCCGGCCACCTCGGCCGCCGCCGCCTCGTGCAGATCGGACACCGCGACGAAAGCGCCTTCCCCGGCCATGATCTCGGCGCTCGCCCGGCCGATCCCCGACCCCGCCCCAGTGACGATCGCCGTCTGGCCCTCGAGGATTATTGCTGCTCTCCCCGACTGGCCGCGGCGCGATGATCACGCGCGCGCAGCAGGAACTGGGCCATGACCAGGAGGCTCAGCGACGTGCCGAGGACCAGCGTCCCGATGGCGTTGATCTCCGGGGTCACGCCCCGGCGGATCGATGAGAAGACGTAGATCGGCAGCGTCGTTTCCGATCCCGCGACGAAGAATGCGATGATGAAGTCGTCGAAACTGAACGTGAAGCTCAACAGGAAGCCGGCCAGGATCGCGGGGAAAATCTGCGGCAGCGTGACCTGCCGGAAGGTTCCCCACGGCGTCGCATAGAGATCGGCGGAGGCCTCGATCAAGGCGCGGTCCATGCCGGCGACGCGGGCGCGAACGATGACGATCACGAGCGCCATCGTGAACAGCGTATGGGCCGCGATCAAAGAACCGTAGCCCATGCGCAGACGCGGCGCAGCGCCCAGCCCCTCGGGCCAGAGGGATGCCAGAAGCGGGTTCAACGTGTTGAACACGGTCACCAGGGCGATCAGGGTCGCGATCCCGATGACGATGCCGGGAATCATGATCGCGATATAGATGACCGCGTCATAGAGCACGCGCATCCGCCCCTCCACCCGCTGCAGCGCGAGCGCCGCCATGGTGCCGAACAGACTGGCCAGCACGGCGGTCACAAACGCCACGGTCAGGCTGGTGGTCAGCGCCTCCATCGCAAACGGGTTGGAGGTCAGCTTGCCGTACCACTTGACCGAGAACCCGTGGAAGTCGCTGGCATGGCGGCCGGCATTGAAGCTGAACAGGACGATGATCCCGATCGGGATATAGAGGAACAGGTAGACCGCGATTGCGTAGAGCCTCATGCGCGCGCGGCCCTAGAGTACCGAGACATCTTCGCGCTGGCCCGAGCCGCGCATGATCAGCCGCATATAGACGGTGACGGTCACCAGCATGATGACCACCAGGGTCGCCGCCACGGCCGAGCCATAGGCCCAGTTGCGCGACTGAAGGAAGAGATCGACCAGCGCGTTGCCGATGAAGAACACCTTGCCGCCGCCGAGCAGAGCGGGGATCAGGAACTCGCCCATCAAAAGGATGAACACCAGCATGCAGCCGGTCGCGATGCCCGGCAGCGACAGCGGCAGGGTGACCTGAAGGAAGGTGCGCCACGGCGGCGCACCGAGATCGCCGGAGGCCTCGAGCAGGCGTTTGTCGAGCTTTTCCAGACTGACATAGATCGGAAACACCATCAGCGGCAGGTAGCCGTAGACAATGCCGATCAGCACCGCGGCCGGCGTGTTGATCAGCCGCACCCCTTCGATGCCGATCATGTCCAGGATGTTCGGGATGCCGCGCCCGCCGAGGATGAAGATCCAGGCATAGGTGCGTATCAGAATGCTGGTCCAGAACGGCACGATGACCATGACCAGGAGAAGCGTGCGCCATTTCGGGTTTGCCCTGACCGCCAGGAAATAGGCCAGCGGATAGGCCACCAGGAGCGCCGCCAGGGTGCCGGCGGGCGCCAGAATGAGGGTGTTCTTGAACGCCGTGAACCGGGCCGGAAGATTGGCATATTGGTCGAGCGTGAACGCGGGCACATAGCCGCCTGCCGCGCCACGCTCGCCGAAGCTGAAGATGACCACGACGACAAGCGGGAGAACGAGCATGACGGCGAACCATGCAGTGGCGGGCATCAACAACGCCCTGTTGATCCACTTGCCCTGCATGGTGCCGCCTCGCCCGTTCCGCCGCCAATCAGGTCAGGCCGACTTGAACCGTGCCAGCAGTTCCGCCCGGTTCGGATCGGTCAGGGTCGCGGCCGCGCCGAACTCGAGCGCGTCGAGCAGCTCCTTCGCCGGATAGAGGATCGGATCCTCGAGCAGCGTTTTCGGCAGCAGCTTGTTGGTCCTGCTGTCGGCCACCGGATAGCCGTGGGCGCTGACCTCCTTGGCATTGACCGCGGGGTCGAGCAGGAAGTTGATCAGGGCATAGCCCGCGGCGCGGTGTTCGGCGCCCTTCGGCACGGCGTAATAGTCGCTCCAGATCTCGCCGCCCTCCTTGCCGAGCACATACTCCATCTCGGGCATGTCGGTATTGAGCTGCTCGCCGTCGCCGGTCCAGCACATGGACATCCAGGCATCGCCATTGCGCAGGGGCGGCTGGTAGTCGCTGTTGATCGCAAAGAGGTGCGGCTTGACCTCGAGCAGCAGCTTCTCCGCGTCGGCCAGCTCTTTCGGATCGACCGAGTTGAACGAATAGCCGAAATATTTGAGAGCATTGCCGATCGTGGTCAGCTGATAGTCGTGCACCATGGTGCGGCCGGTGAAATCGGTCTTGGTGATGTCCCAGAAATCCTTCCAGCTCGTCAGTTTCCTGCCCTTGGTGTGCTTGGTGTTGACCACGTAACCGGTCGTGCCCCAGTTCTTCGGCACGGCATAGACGGTGCCGTCGACGGTGCCCGCATCGGAGAACCGCGGTTCGAAGGCGCCGGCCTCATAGTTCGGGAGCATCGCCAGGTCGAGTGGCTCGATCAGCTTCTCTCCGACATAGGTGGTGATGGTGTAATTGGTCGGTACGAACACATCCCAGCCGCTGCCGCCGGCCTGCAGCTTGGCCAGCAT
>JBPCWF010000626.1:0-3314 GCA_051009775.1 Hyphomicrobiales bacterium
GAACAGCACCACCCGGTGGCCGCGCGCGGCCGAGACCCGCGCCGCCTCCAGCCCGCCAGGCCCGCCGCCGACGACGACGACCTTCCGGCCCGGCTCGTCCGAGGGTGAGATTACCTGCGGGATGACCCGTTCGCGGCCCGTGGCGACATTATGGGCGCAGAGCGCATCATGGCCGGTGATCACCCGGTCGACGCAGTAGCCGGCGCCGACACAGGGGCGGATCTCCGCCTCCCGGCCGTCGCGCAGTTTGTTGATATGGTGCGGATCGGCGATCAGTGCGCGGGTCATGCCGACCATGTCCAGATAGCCTTCCTTGACCGCATGTTCCGCGGTCGCCGCATCGGTGATCCGCGTGGCATGGAAGATCGCGACCTTGACTTCGTCCCGGATCGCCTTGGCGAGCTTCAGATAGGCGGCCGACGGCACCCACATGGTCGGCCAGATCGTGGCCTCGTCCTTCACGGTCGAGGCCTGCCCGCCGACCACGCTGATGAAATCGATCAGTCCGCTCGCGGCGTAGACTTGCGCGATCTCGATGCAGTCGTCCTGGCTCAACCCGCCCTTCATCATTTCATCGCCCGGCATGCGGATGCCGACCACATAGTCGTCGCCGGCATCGCGGCGCACCGCCTCCAGGATTTCCAGGCCGAACCGCATGCGGTTCTGCAGCGAGCCGCCGTAGCCGTCGGTGCGGAAATTCATCGCCGGCGACCAGAACTGCTCGATCAGGGTGCCGGCCTGGCAGGAGATCTCGACCCCGTCGACGTCGCCCTCGCGCGCCCGGCGCGCCGCGGCGGCGTAGTTCTCCACCGTGCGGCGGATATCGTGGTCCTCCATGACGACCGGGAACGAGCCGTGCACCAGCTCTCGGCGGCACGAGGACGAAAAAGCCGGCAGCCAGCCGGCAATATCCCACCGTTCGCGCCGGCCGCCATGGGTCAGTTGCACGGTGCACGCGGCGCCATGGTCGTGCACCGCCGCCGCTATCCGCCGGTAGCCGGAGATCACCTCGTCACGGGAGCCGTCGACCTGACCGTAGTAGCTTGAGTTTTCCGGGGCGACAGCGGTCGCGCCGCCGAACTGGGTCAGCCCGACACCGCCCTTTGCCTTCTCGCGATGATACCGGACATAACGCTCGGTGATCTCGCCGCCACGCGCATAGGCGGGCGCATGGCTTGTGCTCAGAAACCGGTTCCTGATGGTCAGCCGCTTGATCTCAAGCGGCTCGAACAGGGCGTCATAGAGCGCCATGGCGTCACCCCTCGCTGTCCTCACTCGGTCATCCCGGTGCGCGATGTCCGCCGGCGGGTCTGCGTCGCCCGGCCTCACGCACCATGCGCCGGCTGCCGTCCGCCGCCCGGTTGACCTTTCACGGCCGCCCGTGCAAAGCTCGCGGCGGGCGACATCAGTAGACATAATGCATACAACAAAAGCCCGCAGCAAATGGGAGGTATGTGGTCTTCAGGCATCGACGGGGCGGGCCCGGCCGGCGCACGGAAACACCGAGACCACAGGAAGGGAGCAGTTCATGAAACTCAGAAAATTCCTCAAAGGAACGGTCCTCGTGAGCGCCTTGGCGGCCGCCGCATGGGTGTTGCCCCACGCGCAGGCCGAAGAGACCAAGGGCCCGGTCACCGACGAGATCGGCGTGGTCATGATACCGAAGGGCGCGCCGATATTCATCGGCGGTTACTGGACCTTGTCCGGCCCCGACACGGCGCTCGGCCTCGACCAGAAGCGCGGTGCGGAGATCGCGCTCGACGACAATGGCGGCAAGGCCGCCGGCCATCCGGTGAAGATGGTGGTCGAGGACAGCCAGTGCAACGCCGAGGGCGGCCAGACCGCCGCGACCAAGCTTGCGTCCAACCAGCGCATCGTCCTGGTTGTCGGTCCGGACTGCTCGAGCGCCGCGACGCCGGCGGCTCCGATCCTGTGGAAGGCGGGCATTCCGAGCGTCGCCACCTCGACCACGGCCCCGTCGCTCACCGCGTCCGACCGCAAGCCCGGCTATCACGGCTTCATCCGCACGATCTACAACGATCTGGCGGCCGGCGCGGCGGATGCCGACTATTTCCACAGTCAGCTCAAATGCACGACCATGGCGACGGTGCATGACGGCAGTCCCTATGCCGAACAGCTTGTGCGCGTGGCCGAGAACCGGTTCAAGGAACTCGGCGGCGAAGTTGTGTCCGCCGAGGCGGTGACACCGACAGACGTCGACATGCGTCCGCTGCTGACCGGCATCGCCACCAAGAAACCGTGCGTGCTCTACTTCCCGATCTTCGTGGCCGCGGCGGCGCAGATCGCACGCCAGGCCCCGGAAATCAGCGGTCTCGGAGACACCAAGATCATCGGCGGTTCCGCCCTGATGGCGCCGGGCTTCCTGGAAGCCGCCGGCGATTCCGCGGTCGGCTTCACCTTCACCAACCCGGACGCGTCCGATGAGGCGTACGGCAAGCGCTATCCCGAACTCGTCAAGAAATACGAGGATAAGTACGGTGAAAAACCGATCCAGGCGTTCCACGCCAATGCCTATGACGGCATGGCCGTGGCGCTGATGGCGATCGAGAAGGTGGCCAAGACCGACGACGCCGGAAACACCTATGTCGGCCGCAAGGCGCTCCGCGACGAGCTGTTTGCGACCAAGGGCTTTGACGGCATCGGCGGCAAGATAGACTGCAACGAGCACGGCGATTGCGCCGGCTTCAAGTTCGCCGTCTATGAGTTCACGAACGGCGATCCGTCGACCTTCGAGATCGGCAAGAACCCGAAGAAGATCTATCCGTGATCGCAGCACGTTCGCACGTCACTGAAACCTGACCAACCTGGGATCGGCCGCGACGACCGGCGGCCGGTCCCAGTCCTTATCGAGCGGGGCCGAGGGGGAACACAGACATGGCGGTCAGCGCGTCCAGCGAAACGGACGGCGGCGTGTTCAAGCTGTTCAAGAACATTCACCGCATAACCTTCGTGGATGTCATTTTGTGGTCGCTCCGGATCATCGTCCTGGTGGTCGTTGTGGGCGGCACCATCGGCACCTTGTTCAAGGGCCGCTATTCGATCGAGCAATGGTTCGATTTCGTCATGTTCGGCCTGACCATCGGCGGCATCTACGCGCTGATCGCGCTGGGCTACACCATGGTCTACGGCATCCTGCGCCTGATCAACTTCGCCCATGGCGACATCACCATGACCGGTGCGTTCTCCGCCTATTTCCTGGCCCGCGGCCTTGACCGGTCGGGCTTTCTGGACGCCAACCCGGTGATGTCCATGGTGCTGATCATGGGGCTTGCCATGATCATCTGTTCCATCGT
>JBPCWF010000627.1:0-5113 GCA_051009775.1 Hyphomicrobiales bacterium
GTGTGATAGGCCGACTTGATGCCGGCACGGCCGAGAATGAGACCGCTGGTCGGAAAATCCGGACCGGGCACGATGTCGATCAGTTCGTCGATGGCGATCTCGGGCCGGTCGATCTGCGCGATGCAGGCATCGACTACTTCGCCCAGATTGTGTGGTGGGATGTTGGTCGCCATGCCGACAGCGATGCCGCCGGCGCCATTGACCAGAAGGTTCGGGAAGCGTGCCGGCAGGACGGTCGGTTCGGATTCGCTGTTGTCGTAGTTCTCCTGAAAATCGACCGTGTCCTTGTCGATGTCCTCGAGCAGCGCGTGCGCCGGCTTGCCCATGCGCACCTCGGTGTAGCGCATGGCCGCCGCGGGATCGCCGTCGACGGAACCGAAATTGCCCTGGCCATCGAGCAGCGGCAGGCGCAGCGAGAAGTCCTGCGCCATGCGGACCAAAGCATCGTAGATCGATTGATCGCCATGGGGGTGGTACTTACCCATGACGTCGCCGACCACGCGGGCGCACTTGCGATACGCCTTGTTCCAGTCATAGCCGTTCTCGTGCATCGAATAGAGGATGCGCCGGTGCACGGGTTTCAGACCGTCGCGCACGTCCGGCAGGGCGCGGCTCACGATCACGCTCATGGCGTAATCGAGATAGCTGCGCTTCATCTCCTCCTCGATGGAGATCGGGGATACGGCCCCGTCGTCGGGCTCTTTCCCGCCGTCCAGAGTATCGTCTATGTCCGACACATCGGGTCCTTTGACCGGCCGCCCGAGGGGCGAACGTTACACGGTTTCGGAGTATTGGATTTGCTTACGCAACAGCGATAGAAGAAACGGTGTTAAGTTCCTGATTCGTAATCTGTTTGAGTTTACCAATTGGCGCGCGCCCGGGCAATTGAAAGCGCGCTTTCAAATATCGGTTTTCAGCCGGTTTTTTGCGGTTTTCGATAGCTATTGCGGCAGCTTTGCGCGGAACTCGGCGCCGCCGGGTCCGTGCACATTGTCATGGGCCCTTATGACGACGAATTCGGTCCCGTCCGGGATCGCAACTCCGGAAAGCGAGCGGGTAAACGGCTGCTCGTTTACATGGGGATGGAGGAGGATGCGCGAGCCCAGAACCGTGCCGTCCGGGCCGACCACATCCCACCTGTCGGCATAGTGATCCCAGCCCGTGTCGCCGTGCTGCACGGTGACGGAGATACGGTATGTGCCGTCCGGGGATCTGGCGATTTTCGCTTCGAGCACATCGGCTTCCCCGGCCGCCGCCACATGGCCAGCCAGGCCGATCGCCAGGACAGCCGCCACACGCCCGATCGAAACCATCGCAAATCGTCCTTGTCCGTCCATCCGTCACAACACACTGTCTCTCACCAGCGGGTGCGGCGTTAAGATGGCATCTCACGATTCGAAACGGGCGATCTTCGCGGCCTTGACCGACAACGGCCTGATCGCAGCCAACAAATTCGCGCCGGCGGACGCCAACCGGCGCGCCGTAGAGGCGGACTGACGGGCGCTAAAGCTTTCGGAACTTGATGGAGCCGCCGTGGTTTGCCACGAACCACCGACCGCTGCGGCTGACATAGCTGCACTTGTACTTGCCGTCGGTCATGTCGGCCAGCTTGATGCACAGCCTGCCGCGCGAGATCTTCCAGCGGCCGCGATCCTTCTTGCCCATGATGGTTCCACGCAGCTTGCCGTTGCGGCTCGCCGTCAGCATGACGTCGACGATGCCGTGGACCGTACCTTTGAACGTCCCCGGGAACAGGGCCCGCAGGGCCTTGCCGGTGAGCTTGGTTTCGGCCTGCGTACCGTGCGATGCCGCAAGGAAAAAAACGAGCGCGAACGCAATCCGCGCGATCTGCCTATTCATTGTCGCCAACCTGTAGAGAATGTCCGATGCAATGCCGTTCGGCGCATCTGTGCCCTAGTTTTGACAGCGGCACTAAAGGCCAATTGTGAAGAAATCGTGTCATCGCATCTCAAAGGTTAATCCGAAGCGCTTGCTGGCCGGAAAACGGCGCCGCTCCGACCAGCCAACCGCCAGGACCATGCGCGAACGCAGCAAACCGGCCGCCGAATCGTCCGGCCGGCAAATATGCCGCTCAGCGGCGGAACTTGAGCTTGGATTTGCCGTTCGCCTTGACCGCCTTGAGCCAACTGCCGTCCATCTCGACAAAACGGCATTCGAATTTGCCCTTGGTCCACACCTCGAAACTCACGCAGACCTGATCGCCGCGGATTTTCCAGGTCCCGGTGTCGACTTTGCCGTCCATATAAGCGATCAGTTTGCCCTTGCGGCTGGTCTTGATGGTGATATTGGTCTTGTTCTTGTACAGGCCCTTAATCGTGCCCGTGAACATCGACCTGATCTCTTTGCCGCTCAGTCGTCTGCCAGCGTCCGCGCTTTGGGAAAACCCGAACAGCACGACCGCGGCGGCCACTAAAAATGTAAAGAAAGTCTGCCTCATACCAACTGCCCCTCACACACTCAGCCATCCCTCTCCTATCAGAGCGTAGGTTTGCGGCGCTGAGTCGTCCATCGCTTTCGGAAATGATCAACAACTTACGGCGGGGGTCGCATGGCCCGCAGGTCTGCCGATCGGTGTCGATGACGATCTTGTGGCTGGCATCATCACCGGGATTGCCCAGATAATCCGGCAACCTCACAGGCTTTCCTACCGCAGCCCAAGGCGCACGGACAGAGGATGCCGGATCATCGGGTCAGGCCCGATGATGACGACCGGTCACGGTTCAGAACGGAATTTCGTCGTCCAGTTCCTGCGAGAAGTCGGAGCTGCGTCCGCCGCTGCGGTCCGTCGGGCTTGTCTGGCCGAAATCGCCCGAACTGCGCTGATCGCCGAAGCCCTCACCGCCGCGCGCGTCGAGCATCTGGAGCGTGCTGTTGAAGCCCTGGAGCACGACCTCGGTGCTGTAGCGCTCATTGCCCTGCTGGTCTTCCCACTTGCGGGTCTGCAACTGGCCCTCGAGATAGATCTTCGAGCCCTTGTGCAGGTACTGCTCGGCGATCTTGCACAGACCCTCGCTGAAGATCACCACCCGGTGCCACTCGGTGCGCTCGCGCCGCTCGCCGGTGTTGCGGTCCTTCCAGGTCTCGTTGGTCGCCACGCGCAGGTTGGCGATCGGACGCCCGTCCTGCGTATGGCGGATTTCAGGCTCCGCGCCGAGATTGCCGACGAGAATGACCTTATTGACCGACCCTGCCATGTTGTACCTCTTTCTGCCCGCGCGCATTCATGCCCCGCGCGGTCCCTCGATTGGCCGACACCGTACCCGATCCACCACACCCGCTCCAGCGCGGGCCGGAGTAATCCACAAAGGGTTGTGGCCCGCGCGCGGCGAATGCAGCGGTCCGGTCGCTATGTTCGCTTTTTGTTCTTATCATGGCGGCACATGGAACGCAAGGGTGGGCGATACAGCGCGGTCCGGCCCGGGAAACAGTGGCCCGGACCGGACGCATGGAAGGGTCAGTACTTGTTCGGGTTTCCGGAAATCAGCATGCCGTTGCCGTCGATCTTGCCGTCCTTGAACATCACCATGGACGGTCCCTGGAGCTCGATGCCGAAGCAGCGCTCCGCCTTGTCGCCATACTGAAAGCACATGGAGCCGTCTTCCGCGCGCCATTTGCCCGTATATCCCTTGCCCCGGATGGCGCCGTCGGGCGCGTAGTACTCGGCAAAGGTCGACGCAGGTGTGCTCATGCTGCCCTGATAGGTGTGATCGCTTACGGCGGCAGTGATCTCCGCCGCCGTCGGCTTGTCGGCCGCCGCCGACGGTCCGAGGAATACACTTCCTGCTGCAAAAGCGACCACTAGATATGCAGCGGAGCTGCTCAGAACACTACGCATCATTACACTTTCCTTTCTTGAGCCTTGGAGCCGGGCGGACGGAGCGTGGAGCGTCCGCCCTTCTTGCATGCCTAGGTTGATGCTTGCATCAGCACATGTCGACTTGCGATATTCCGTGTATTACCTGCATTCATGCAGCATGCTCAACACTGGCACCACAGGGTCGGATCAGCGGAGGCGGTATGATTGGATGGGATCACTGGCACACGCTGCTCGCGGTTTCGCGCCACGGCAGCTATGCCCGCGCCGCCAAGGCCCTGCTGGTCGACGCGACCACGGTCGGCCGGCGCATAAAGATGCTCGAGGGCGAGCTCGGCTATGAGCTCTTCGTGCGGGACGAAGGCGGGCTCCATCCGACCACCCATTGCCAGTCCCTGCTCGGACATGTCGAGACCGCGGACGACGCCCTGCGCGGGGCGCAGCAGATGTCGGCAAGCGCCGAAACCGGTTCGGTCTGGCGCGAAATGCGGATGACGGCGCCACCGTTCCTGATCACGAACCTGTTCGCACCTGCGCTCGGCGATTTGGTCGAACGCCGGAGGCTTCAGGTCGAGCTGATCGCAACCGCAAGCAAGGCGATGCTGTCCAGGCGTGAAGCCGATATCGCCATCCGCATCGAGGACAGGCCGCAGGACTTCAAGATCGACCACGAGCGCATCGACGCGGCGCGCATCGGCGTTCTCCGCTACGCGGTCTATGCGCCACATGTGGCAGACCCCGAGGCCCTGCCCTGGGCGGGTCTGCTCGAGCGCTACGTCCCGACGACCGGGACCAAAGCCATGCGGGAGCTCGCGGATTCCGGCGGATTCCGCTATCAGGCGCACCATTTCGAGACCTTGCGCGAGATCGCGGCGGCCGGCTGCGCCCGGACCGTCCTGCCGGATGTCATGGGCGGTGCGGACGAGCGCCTTTCCCGCGTGACCGGCACGGTCGTCGAACAACCGCTCTGGATGCTTTTCCATCGCCAGGACCGCGACGTTGCGCATCTGAGGGCGGCCCGGGCCTGGATCGCAGAGCTGGCTGAAGACAAGCTTGGTCCCACTCCGTGAGCGCACCCCTTGTCTCCAACCCGGACGGTTGTCATACAGGCCTGATCATGCCGCGCGATCGCGCCGCCAAATTCCGCTCATAAGGACACTAGAACATCGTTCCTTCATATGGGATCATTTGACCGGCTTTTCGCGTCTGCTGGCGAGGCAAGGTCCACGCCGTGGTCCGGGTGACCACAAGTGGGCCTTAACGACGTCCAGCGGGCGC
>JBPCWF010000628.1:0-6466 GCA_051009775.1 Hyphomicrobiales bacterium
ACATCACGCTTGCCACAACGGCGGCAACGACGTTCGCGACATGCTCGGAATCACGCGGAACCAATCCATGTGAAGCCAACGACAATGTGCCCGACTTCACCGCACGTCTGCAATATGACGCGCCGGGCGGTCACAAGTTCCAGCTCTCCGGTGTTCTGCGCAACCTGCGGGTTGACGACGACCTCGCCGCAGGCGGCATTACGGGCAGTGACTCCGAGATCGGCTGGGGCCTGTTGGGTGCAGCGTCGATCAACCTGGGTGACATCGCAACTCTTACCGCGATGGCGACCTATGGCGACGGCATCGGCTCGTATGTGATCAACGGCGCCAATGCCTCTGCCCTTGTTGTGGGCACCGCGGGCAACCCGGACATCGACACGATCGAGATCTGGAGTGTGGTCGCGGCTCTGGCGATCGGCATGACCGACACCACAACCTTCAACGTGGCCGTCGGTTTCTACGATCAGAAGAGAAGCGACAGCGCGGCGGGCCAGATCGACGATCTGGTCACGGTCCACGCCAATATCATCTGGCAGCCGGTGAGCCGGTTCCGGATGGGCATCGAAGGCATGTGGGGCCAGAACGATCTGGTGCTCGGTCCGGAGGAAGACGCTCTGCGCTTCCAGTTCGGCGCCTGGTTCTTCTTCTAGGAAGCACTCACGAGACAATATTTTGGGGAGGCCCTGGTGCCTCCCCAATTTTTTTTAACCGCACGCAAGCGGCGGCTGTGCCCGGAGGCCGAAAGCCCTCAGCGATAGCTCATAGCGGTAATCGGGTACGGAAATCCAACCCGGGGATAACGCGATGTCCTTTGTCCGGCCCCGGGGACAAATATCTTGATTTTGTCGTAGCGATCGCAATGATCTCTCTTGCTCCCATAATCCACGCGCCGGATATGATCTGCATCGCGTCCTTGATGATCACATGCAACCAAACCCCGTAGACCGGGCGCGCCAGCTCGCCGAACGCGGACAATACCGCCACGCGCGCGCCGCCTACAAAAAGGCAATTGCCGCGCACCCGCGTGACGCATCGGCGATGATCGAGTTCGCCGTCATGGAGGCGCAGAACGGCCAGGCCAAATCGGCCCGGCGGCTTCTGGAGAAGGCCCAGAAGATAACACCTGACGACCCCTCCATCCCGTTCAATCTGGCGGAGCTTGCGCGTGAGACCGGCGCCCTCGAGCCGGCGATTGACCATTACCGGGCCGCACTCAAACTGACACCGGACGATGCCGATGTCCTGTACGGCATGGGCGATGCCCTGCGCGAGCTGAAACGAACCGAAGAGGCCCTGCCCTATCTCGAGCGCGCGCACAAGGCGAGCCCCGACGACAGCGAAATCCTGAACGCCCTGGCCATAGTTCTCGAGGAAGAGGGGCAACGCCCAAGGGCGCTGCAGTGTTACCATCGCGCGATAGAACTTTCGCCTAACTATATCGAGGCCTGGGGAAATTACGGCCAGGCCCTGTACCGGGAAAACCGCTTTGAGGACGCGATCCGGGCTTATCAGGGCGCACAGGCCCGTGCTACGCACAGCCTGCCGGCCGCGATGATCCTGTCCTGTGCACGCGCGCTCGCAGCGGTCGGGCGCTACGACGAGGCGTTTGCCATGGCCGATACCGCCATGGCGAGCGGAGAAGATCCCGCGGACGCGCATTTCACACTGGGCAGCATCCACCTTCAGTACGGGAATTTCGATCGTGCGCGCAACCACCTCTGGACCGCCATAGAGTTCGACGCCAAAGCCGGCGAGGCCTATGAAAAGCTGGCACGGATGAAAGAGCTGACGCCGGACAGTGCCGGGACGCTCGGGTCCATCCTGTCCGACGGTACGCTTGGCGCCTCGCCGAGGGCGGCCGCCGCCTTCGCGCTCCACACGGTGCTCGACAAAGCCGGCCGATTCGACGAGGCGTTCGAGGCGCTCACGGCCGCCAACGCCCTGAAGGCGACGGCCCTGAAGTTCGATCCGGAAGCGCACGCCAACATGTTCACCCGGACGATCGAGGTGTTCGACCGGCAGTTCTTTGCCGACCACGAGGGCCAGGGCCTCGGCACCGAAGCGCCAATATTCGTGCTCGGCATGCCGCGCTCGGGAACGACGCTCACCGAGCAGATTCTTGCGGCCTACAGCGAAGTCAAACCGTGCGGCGAGCAGCAGGATTTCCAGGACCTGGTCACAACGCTCCCGGGTTTCCCCGACGAACTGGGCAGCCTGCCGCCGGAATGGCCGTGGCACCAAGGCGAGCGCATCATCGAGAGGATGATCGGCGATCCGCCGCAGGCGCGCTTCGCGACCAACAAATCCCCGGGAAACTATGCCTTTATCGGGCTTATCGCCTGGATTTTTCCACGTGCAAAGATTATTTACTGTAGAAGGGATCCAAGAGACATCGGCTTGTCGAGCTTTGAACAAAACTTTAGGGCGGGATTGTCATTCACTTATGACCTCGAAGCGTTCGGATTAGCGTATAAACAGCATGAGCGAATCATGGCGCACTGGTTCGAGGTTGCACCGTTGGACATACATGTGGTCGAGTATGAGCGTTTGGTGACGCAGCCCGAGACCGCCGCCCGCCCGATGGTCGAGTTTTGCGGATTGGACTGGACGCCGGAATGCCTGAACACCGCCGCGGTCGACCGGCCGATCGAAACGGCAAGCGTGTGGCAGGTGAGACAGCCGATCAACAAGGGGTCCGTCGGCAAGTGGAAGCGCTACGAGCAGCACCTGGAACCGATGATAAAAGCGTTGGGAATGTGATGAAGCGTCTGACTGTTCTGACTTCGCTGCTGGCGGTTGCGGGCTGTGCGTCCGATTCGACATCTCCGCGCGCCATCGACATCAGCGGAAGTTCCGTTCAGCCGGCTTCACACCTGTCGAAAAACATCGACGGCCTTCTCCAGAAAACCGGCCCGTCCTACGTCACCCTTGTGGTCCACGACCGTTCGACGGAAGAGATCTCGCGCGCCGAGAACCATCTGGCCGATGCGGTAACGTCGGGAAGCGGGTTTGTGATCGATCGCGCCGGCTATGTGCTGACCGCCGGCCACGTGGCGGTCGCGCCGGGATGGCGGGTTCGGGCAACGGGCCCCGACGGGCGCACCTATAAAGGCCGTGTGATCAAGATTCTCAACAAGAACGACGTCGCCCTGATCAGGCTGGAGCGCGCCTCCGGCGTCCGTGCCGTGGTGCCGGTCGCAGATCCCTGCATGAAAATCGGCGAATCGGTGTTCTCGCTCGGCAAGCCGCGCAAATCCGGCGACACGGCGCGATTGGGCGAAGTGGCGTCGATGAGCTTCGGCCGGCCCGTGACCTATCAGCAATATGGCTATCCCGACGCCATGGTGCTCAAGCTAAGCACACGCAAGGGGGAATCGGGCGGACCGGTGTTCAACTCGAACGGTCAGCTCACCGGCATGCTGGTCAGCACGCTGTCCGATTCAACCGGACGTCATCTCAACCTCGCGCATGCGGTGCCCGCGCCGGATCTGGCGCGCTTCGTGTGCGGCACCATTCAGTGCTCGGCCACCTGGCGCAAGCTCGCCGCGCTCGACACCAAGAGCTGCCCGTCGTCCAAAGCCAGCCGCTAAAACAATTCGGCAACCGCCCGGTTCACGGCATCAGAACCGTTGAGCCCGTGGTCTTGCGCGCTTCGAGATCCTCGTGCGCCTGACGGACATCGGCCAGGGCGTAACGCTGGTTGACCGGAATTTTGACCTTGCCCGAACCGACAACGTCGAACAGATCGGCGGTCGTCTCGGCCAGATCCTGGTCGCTGGCGACATATGTCATCAGGGTCGGGCGCGTCACATAGAGCGAGCCCTTGGCTGAGAGGACGCCGAGATCGAAGTTTGTCACCGGTCCCGAGGCGTTGCCGAAGCTCACGAGCAGCCCGCGCGGCTGCAGGCTGTCCAGGGACGCTTCCACGGTCGCCTGGCCGACGCCGTCATAGACCACCGGAACGCCCTGCCCGCCGGTCAGCTCGCGCACCCGGGCGGCGACATCTTCCGTCTGGTAGTTGATCGTGTGGTCGCAGCCATGGTCACGTGCCAGCTCGGCCTTCTCCTGCGAACCGACCGTACCGATGACGGTGGCACCGAGCGCCTTGGCCCATTGGCAGGCGATCAGGCCGACACCGCCGGCTGCGGCATGAAACAGGATGGTGTCGCCGGCCTGCACCTCATAGGTGGCGCGCAGCAGATAGCGCACGGTCATGCCCTTGAGCATCATCGCGGCCGCGGTTTCATCCTCGATCGCATCAGGCAGCTTCGATACCCGGTTGGCCGGGGCGTTGCAGGCCTCCGAATAGGCCCCCAGCGGTCCGGCGCCGTAGGCCACCCGGTCTCCGACCGCAAGGCCGGTCACGCCCTCACCCAGCTCCTCCACGACGCCGGCGGCCTCCAGGCCGAGCCCGGACGGCAGAGCCAGGGGATAGAGACCCGACCGGTGATAGGTATCGATGTAGTTGAGGCCGACAACCGCGTGCCGGATGCGCACCTGCCCCGCGTCCGGCGCCGCCAGATCCACGTCCTGAAGTTCCATGACCTCCGGTCCGCCCGGTTGTTCGATCCGCACAGCTTTCATTGCAGCCTCTCCAATTGTGTTGTTACGCAAACCGTTTGAAGGACCATAGCGGACCCGGCGAAAACACTGCAACGCTTTCCGGGATACGGGCTCGGCGCCCCTTGCCGGTGTCACGGGACGGCATGGTGGAAACCATTGCGGCTCTCCCCGTCCGGTTCGTCGAAATGGACATCCATACCGGAAATTTGCCCGGCCATATTGCCACGTGACACCGCCAGCACCATATCCTCACTGTGCGGAAGAAGAGGAGGGGCGGAACTTCGGTGGCCAAGGTCACCTGAACCTGTAAAGGAGAAGTTCTGCCATGAATGACGATGATCGAAACCGGTCGGAATCACTGTCCCGCAGAGCGGCGATTCTCGGCCTCTGCGTGATCGGCGCGTCCGCCGTCATCGGTTCGACGCTGCTGACAAGCCAAGAGGCCGAGGCCCACCCGCATCACCGTCGCCGCAGGCGAAGGCGCAGGAGACGGCATCGGCACCGGCACTGTTACAGCCACGTTCATCCCAGCCGACCCTGGTGGCACAGTCACTGCTACTGGCGTCACTAGACATTATTGATGTGTGATTACGCCGCCGGGGCCGTGGAAACGTGGCCCTGGCGGCTCTGTGTCGGGCAGCGATCTGCCCGACACAGAGACGGTACATCCCGTCGGACCGCTTCTGTTCCGGTCCGGGTCACACCCGTGCGGCACCGTTGGGCAGGCTCACACCGACCAGAACCGCGTCCGGCACTATGATGAGCCCGTTTCCCGCGCCGCCCGGCTGTTTCGGGGCCGGGGTCTTCTTGTCCTTGTTCTTTTTCTCGATTTTCTTCAGCAGGTCCAAGTACCACCGGGGGAATTTTCCGGTGTCGTAGAATCTGCGGAAGGCCTCCAGGTCCTTCTTGGCCTTGCGCAGCCGCGCCCGATCTTGCGTGGCCTTGGGTTCTTTCGCTACCTTCAGCCCCTGGGTAACCTTGATCGCCTTTCTCCTGCCCTTGACGTCCTTCAATCGCTCGTCAATGCAGGCAATCAGTTTCTTCTTCTTGGTCTTCTTCGGCAGCTTCTTGAGCAGAGCATCGGCCGTTTCGACATCAAACCCCTTGAGCCGGTCGATCGCGGCCTTCTCGAAGGGCGACAGTTTGCGCGGCATCTTAGGCTTGGTTTTCGTCTTGTCCTTGGCTTTCTTCTTGTCCTTGGTCTTGTCCGCCGGTTTCGAACCTGGCGTGTTCTGATCCTGGGCGCCAAAAGGCGTGGCCACGGAAATGAGTGTGAGATTGGACAAAGGTATCATCGTAAGGGTCTCCCTAGACTGGTGAAAATGGGCGCATGCTGGCGGGAAATGTCCTTCCGAGAACACGGCCTGATCTATCCCGGCCTGCGCGTCAGTAGCGGAGTTACGGAGCAAACCCGATTTTGGATGCAGCAAATCGGCCGGCCGTTATGATGCCGCTCCACCGTCCCTCACTTAATGCCAAGGAGCCCAGGCCCATGACGGATCTGCCCCGAACCATCGACGCGACCCTAGAGGTCGAGGGCGGCGTCGCCACCCTCACGTTCCAACGCGACGACATCCGCAATGCGCTCACCGGCTCGCATCTGATCGAGGACATCACCGGCACCGCGGAGTGGATCAACCATACGCCCGACATCTCGGTGCTGGTCATCACGGGCGCCGGCAAGGCCTTTTCGTCTGGTGGCAATGTCAAGGAGATGCGCGACCGCTCGGCGAGCTTCTCAGGGCCTGTGAACGCGATCGAAACGCAATACCGCGAAGGCATTCAGAAGATCCCGCTCGCGGTCCAGGCCATCGAGGTGCCGGTGATTGCCGCGGTCAACGGGCCGGCGATCGGCGCCGGCTGCGACCTCGCCTGCATGTGCGACATCCGGATCGGTTCGACC
>JBPCWF010000629.1:0-3175 GCA_051009775.1 Hyphomicrobiales bacterium
TAGTCCCTGACGGTAGAAACCACCATTGATCGCGGAGGGCGAGCCGAGGCTGATGAGACTGGGGAAGGGTTCGAAATCGGCGAACTCGTCGTTGGGAGAGAGCAGCGGGTGCGCCTCCGAGTTGCCCTTGGTCTGGTGGATCTCGGTCAGCGGCTCGTTCTCCTGCTGCCGGCGCGCGTAACGCGCGTCCATCGGTCCGCCCAGGAACTTGATCGGCGCGTACATCCAGCCGTTCGAAACGTTGGCGTTGTGGGAGATCGCGAAGACGTCGATGCCCTGGTTGCGTTGGATCTCCATGTAGGTCCACAGGTCGTCCGGCTGCACCGAGTCGAAAGAGGAAAACGGCACCGCGGCAGGCGTATCCTTGAAAAACACGTTGCGGTGCATGTTCGCGCCATTTGGGATCGACGTCCATTCATAGGCATAAAGCGTCGTGAATTTGCCCGGATCGTTGTGTTTGTCCGCGGTAGCGAGATATTTCTGCCAGAAGGTTTTGCGCAGCTCCGGCGTCACGTATTCCGGCAGCGGCGTGTTGGTGACGAGGCTGCCGATCAGTTTGGTGACAGATGCTTTGGCCGCAGCCGGATCGGTCTGACCTTTGAGGATACCCTGCGCGAGTTTGGTTTTCGACAGCGGGCTGTCCTTGTTCAGGAACTCCTTCAGCACACCAAAATATTCCGAGTGATCGGTGATCGCCACGAAGTCGTAAGGCGTGCGCCGCTGGAACTCTTCGCCGGTGGTCGAGAGCTTGGTTTTCTTGCCCTTGGCGAACTCGTAGGCCTGGTCCCAGCTCATGGTGACACCGACCGTGAAGGCATCGAAAGAGTTACGGGTGTGCATGTGCTGCTCACCGAAATAGACGTTTTTCAAAGGATTTTTCTTGCCGGAGCTGCGGCCGGGTTCGCCCGCAGAGTCCTGCGCCCACGCCGACGTTGCGAGCAGTGCGGCACATAATGGTGGCAGTGCCGATAGCAACAATACCCGCCCGATCCCGCTCCTTATGGTCCTGCTCCTCATTGTCCTGCTCTTCATTGACCTGCTCCTCGTGGGCCTACTCTTCTAAGAACGCTCTGGGGCGTTGCCGGTGCATTCCCTTCCATCGGCAGCCCTTGATCAGAAATCGGCGACGAGCCGAACTCCGGGGATGATCGCGAAATCGTCGCCCTTCCTCTGGTTCTGGATGAACTGAAGGTCAGCTGTAAGATGGACTGACGGGATGATCTCGGCGCTGTAGTAGAGTTCGAAGCCCCACGTATCGCGGAGTTCGATCACCGGCGAGACCAGATCCTTGAAATTGTTGGAAAGACCATTGTACCACCCGGACACTCCCATCCGGTCATGCGGGCGCGATTCCATGAGCCCGAAAGCTTCGACGTTGGCGAAAAAGTGCCATTGCGCGAACTGCGGATCGTCCGGGCCCACGGTCCCACCGACCATGATGTTGGCCTTCCGATTGGGGTCGTCCGCCGCCTTCCAGATGTCCTGGTAAAGGTAAAGGGCGACGTCCCAGGGTTTCTTCTTGTCGGTGTCCACAAGGCCCTGCCCGGGGATGACGACGATGTCGTTGGGATCGTTGGATGCTTGTTCCCTCGTCGAGCCACCGGCGAAGACCATGAAGTAGCCCATCTTGTCGTCCAGGTCCCAAAAGAACCTGTGGAAGCCAGCGAGCCAGACGCCATCGTCGAACGAGTCCGAGAGGCTGCCCCACGTCGCCGACACATTCTCCGTCCCGGTAAAGAGGAATCCGCTCTCGGCCGCCTTGTACTTCGGATTGATGGTCACCGCCAAGCCGCCATACAAGGAGAGGCCATTAACAGCGCCGAACCAGGGTAAGGCGCTGACCATGCCGTTGACGTTCCAGAAGCCTTCCTGTCCGTAGCCGACGTTGGGGAAGAAGGCGGTCACCAGATCGATGACGTCGAACTTGCCGCCGGCGACGACGCCGATCCGCCCGCCGAAGAACGGGAAAGCCTGCGTGACCATCAATCCGGTGATGTCCGTATTGTTGTAGTCGCCCGGAAGCGGCATCAGCAGCCCCGCGTTCTGGAGCGCGAAGGCACCCGCATCGGCGTTGACGTCTTCACCAAACCGAGTTCTGGCATGCATGCTGACAGACAAGCCGTCCCACGAGCCGATGAGCTTTTTCAGGTCGGCCTTGACCCGGTAGTCCACCGTCCCGCCATACTCGCCGTTCGTGTCGACGCCACCGCTCGCGACCTCCTGATAGTACTGCGACAGCCTGAGGTCGATGCCGATGCCGTGCTCGCCAAGGATCGTGCGCAGTCCCCCAACATCGCCGAACAGCTTGTCTCGGGTCCAGATGTCCGATTGCTCGGGAGCGGGCGGCGCGGCGTGGACGCGGTCGTCCTGATCCGCGGCCTGCGCAGGCGCGGTGAGACCAGCCGCCACGAGCGTCAGGATCAGCGCGAGCCGTTTCAATTGTATCTTCTTGTCTGTCTTCATGACTTGGTCTCCCGTAAGTACCCGCTGACCTGATGCTGGATCGCCCGGCAGACCGACCGCTTGCGCTGGCCTGAATTTTCGACGCCTCGCTGCTTCGCGGAAAAAGCGACACCAGGCTCCTGCAGGGCATGTCGTCTCTCCCTGCTGTTAAGCTCTCGTGGCGACGTTCGTGCAGTGGAGAGCGGTCAAACATGTTCACACAAGCCGCCCGCACGGAGATGATCCGCACGGAAAGCCGTCCTGAAATCATTCGGGAAATATAAACGTCAGGTTGAGCTTCACAGTCCAATCAGGAGAACCGGCCGGGCTCACGGCGTTCCACCAGGCCTGGCCGAACATATTCACGGGCTGCTGGCCGATATTGAACACTTTGCCGAGCCTCAAACCCAACGGGATCTGTGTCCATTTGTCGACTTCCCAATCATATTGCCACAGATCATCCGGAGCGGCCGTGTACCATCCGGTTTGACCGAAAAACTCCTCGAAATGATAAACGACAACGGGGGCCCAGAAAAACTTGTCGACTTTGGTCGCGCTGTCGCGTGTTTCGGCGAATGACCAAAGGTTGTATCCGTAGGCACCGGCCAAAAGGCTGTCCTTCGGCGTGAACAGGCTGACCGTGTTGACGAAAGCGAGGCCGCCTACGCCAGCAGACCATTTGCCGGATCCGGTAAACTTGCTCGACGCGGTGGGCAACTGTGCGGCTCCAACC
>JBPCWF010000630.1:0-3499 GCA_051009775.1 Hyphomicrobiales bacterium
ATGCAAGACGGCTCCCGTGCGGGATTAATACTACCATAGATCGGCATTCTCCACCTCTTTTGCTTCCATTTTGTGGCGTTAACCCTGCCGTGGAGTTCCAAGTCGTGGAAAATTTTATGCGCTGCGCAGCAAACGCGCCGGCCGGACGCCCAGGGTGCGCCAACTGGTGAGGATGCCGAGGCTCAAGGTGACGGCTGTCGCGGTCAGCGCCGTCGTCGCCGCCACGGTCAGGTCGAACGCCCATGAAAAGTCCATGACATAGCGCACGACCGCATAGGCGGCGACCGTGCCGACCAGAAGCGCGAAGGCCGATGTGGCGACGCCGTAGATGACATATTCCACGCAGTAGGACGCGATCAGACGCCGGCGGGTGCCGCCGACGGCCTTGAGGATCGCCGCATCGTACATGCGTGCCTGATAGCCGCTGGCAAGCGCCCCGGCGAGCACCAGCACGCTCATCAGAAGCGTCAGGGCGCTGGCGCCCCGGATGCCCGCGAGCAGTTTCTGCAGGAACGCGTTGATCAGGTCGATCGCCTCTTTTATGCGCACTGCGGTGATGTTGGGAAAGCGGGCCGAAATGTCGCGCAGCAGTGCGCTCTCGGCCGTGTCGTCCGTAGTTACGGTTGCGAGGAAAGTGTGCGGGGCGGTCTTGAGCGTGTTGGGCGAGTAGACCAGAACGAAATTGATGCCCAGGGTGTCCCAGTCCACGGCGCGCAGATTGGCGATGGTCGCGGTCACTTTGCGGCCGAGCACATTGACGGTGATATCGTCACCGATATCGAGCCCAAGGCCATTGGCGATCTCGGCTTCGAGCGACACCAGCGGCTTGCCGTCATAGCCCGGCGCCCACCACTCGCCTTTCACAAGGCGTGACCCGTCGGGCAGGGTTGCGGAATAGGTCAGACCGCGGTCGCCGCGCAGAGCCCAGGAGGTGTTGGGCGTGGCATCGATTTCCGACGCCGCGGTCGATCTGACCTTGACGATCCGGCCTCTGAGCATCGGCACCTGTTTGAGCTCGGCCGACGGCGACGTTTCGATCACGGCGGCCCTGAAGGCGTCGACCTGGTCCGGCTGGATATCGACGAAGAAGAACGACGGCGCTCGGTCGGGAATATTGGCGCGCAGCTCACGGGTCAGATTGTTGTCGATGAGCGCCAGGGTGACGATCAGGGCCAGTCCGAGCCCGAGCGACAGGATGACGCTCGGTGCCGGGCTGCCCGGGCGGTGGATGTTGTTGATGGCGAGGCGGACCTCCGGACTGCCGCGCCGCGGCGCCCGGCGCATGACGGCGATCAGGCCCCGCCCCAGCGCCCACAACACGGCGAAGCTGACCGCCGTGCTGCCGAGATAATAGGCGGTGACGATGGTGTCTTCGTACCAGACGAGCGCCAGGCCCGCGGTGACCGCGATGACGGCCGCGATCGCAGCGACGTAGTGGACCGGCGGCCAGCGGTTCTGCGGCGCCACAATGGCGCGGAACAGGACCGCGCCGGGCACGTCGCGGGCGCGGCCCAGGGGCCAGATTGTGAACACCAGCGTGACCAGAATGCCGAACACCGCGGCAATGGCGAGCGGTGCCGCATGCAGCCCGGGCCGGATCGGTATCGGCAGGGCGTCGCCCAGCGTCACCGCCACGGCCGCCGGCAGCAGGGCGCCGATGCCGAGGGCGATGGCGAGCGCCAGACCGGTCAGCATCAGGATCTGGAACAGGTAGATCCGGAAGATGGTGCCGCCGGAGGCGCCGAGGCATTTGAACGTGGCTATGGTCTGCCGCTTACCGTCGAGATGGTTCTTGATTGCGTTGGCGATGCCGACACCGCCGATGATCAGGGCGGTCAGGCCGGCGAGCGTCATGAAGAAGTTCAGGCGCTCAATGAAGCGTTTGGCCCCCGGCGCCGCATTGGCGCGGCTGCGCAGCCGCCATCCCGCATCCGGGAAGGCCTGCTCGATGTCTTCAGAGAGCCGTTTGATGCCGTCGGGCGTCGCCTGCTGCTGCGGCAGCTTGAGCCGGTAGCGCCAGCGCACCAGACTGCCCGGCCGGATCAGATCGGTTGCGGCCAGGGCGGCTTCGGTCATGAACACGCGCGGACCGAACACGAAGCGGCCGCCCAGACGATCCGGTTCGCTGGAGACGATGGCGCGAACCTCGACATCCAGACTTCCGATGCGCAGCATGCTGCCCGGCTTCAGATCGAGGCGCTCCAGCAGCGCCCGGTCGACGGCGATGCCCCAGGTGCCGTTCGACATGGCAACCGCCCGGTCGAGGCCGCCGCCGCCTTCAAGCGTCACCTGGCCGAACAGGGGATAGCCGCCGTCGATCGCCTTGACCTCGATCAGCGCGGACTTGGTGCCGTCGGGCCGCCGGGCCATGGCGCGCAGGGTGGCGACCTCGCTGAGCGTCGCCTTTTCACGCAGATAGGACACTTCCGGCCCGGTGGCCCGGCGCTGCACCAGGGCGAGCTCCATGTCGCCGCCGAGGATGAACTGGCCTTCCGCGGCCATCCCCGCCTCGAGCGCCGCGGTGATCGCGCCCATGCCGGCAATGGTCGCGACGCCAAGCACAAGGCAGACGAGGAAAATGCGAAAGCCCCTGAGACCGCCCCTGAGTTCGCGCCTGGCAATGCTCAGGCTGGTGATCAGTTCGCGCATGGTGTGCCGGAGGTCACGCGCCGTCCGCTTTGTTCGCGACCGCGGGCATGCGGGCCGCCAGGCCGGGCGCGATACGCAATTCGTCGATCCGGCCGTCCTTGAGGGCGGCGATGCGGTCGCAGCGCTCCGCCAGCGCCGGCTCATGGGTGACCAGCACCAGGGTCACATTGCTGTCACGCTGCAGATCGAACAGAAGCTCGATGATCTGCGCGCCGGTCGCCTGATCGAGATTGCCGGTCGGCTCGTCGGCGAGGATCAGCCGGGCGCCGGCGGACAGTGCACGCGCAATGGCGACGCGCTGCTGCTCGCCGCCGGACAACTGGCCCGGATAATGATCCAGGCGGTGGCCGAGGCCGACCCGTTCCAGATGGCCGCGCGCCTGCGTGAACGCGCCTTTCGTGCCCTTGAACTCAAGCGGCACGGCAACGTTCTCGAGCGCGGTCATGGTCGGGATCAGGTGGAACGACTGAAACACGATGCCGACATTGGCGCTGCGGAACCGGGCAAGGCCGTCTTCGTCCTTGGCACGCAGGTCCTCGCCGGCAATAGTTACCTGGCCTTCGGTCACACCCTCGAGCCCGGCGATGACCATGAGCAGGGTCGATTTGCCGGACCCGCTCGGGCCGATCAGGCCGAGCGCCTCGCCCGCTTCGACATCGAGGTCTATGCCCCGTAGGATGTCGACCGGGCCGGCATTGCTGGTGAGGGTCAGGTGGATGTCGCGCAAGGATATGATCGGCGTGCCCGCGGACGAACCGTCGCGCGAACCAGGTGCCGGTTTGCTCTGGTTTTCAAGCCGATCGCTCATATATTGCCCGATATGGCTGAATGGAGAGGGATTTCAAGCTGA
>JBPCWF010000631.1:0-2867 GCA_051009775.1 Hyphomicrobiales bacterium
GAGGTCGAGGCAGGCAGGCACTCCGGCAAGTCCGACATGCAGCTCGAGGATCAGGGTTTCGATGCCGGCGAGATCGGCTGCGCCCAGCAATGCGAACTCGCCGCCTTCTATGTCGACGATCGCGACATTCGCGGCCCTCGCCGCGATGGCGGCCTCGAGGGAGGCGTTCGGCACCTGGACGGCGGTCATGTCGTCGCGATGCTCTATGAGCGACGAGGAAAGGAAATAGGGGGTGACGTAAAACGTGGTTTTCGGGCGCCCTTTGCCGACTTCCTTCCCGGGCATCAGGACGGTGTTCTCAACATGGATCGGCTTGCCGTTGCGGGTGAAGTTGGCGCGGGCCGCCGTGACCATTTCCGGGTTGGCATCGAAGCAACCGATCCCTTCGGGCGCGACGATGCGTGCCGAGGCCAGTGCGACGACACCTATCGCGGAGCCCAGTTCGATCACCCGGTCGCCGGGCTCAAGCAGGCGCGAGACCAGCCTCAACTCGTGACGTTCGTAATGCCGGCGCAGGAGGGCGCGCAGGATCTTTGCCGGCCATTGGTCGAGGTCCACCGCGACGTGGAAACCCCCGAAGTCGATGAGATCATGGGTCATGTGCGGGTCAAACGGATCGGCCGGCGCTCAGCGCGTGCCGATCAGCATGAAGCGCGTGTAGTTCTTGAGTGCAAGCTCGCCTTCATAGCCAACGTTCGACAGCGGCGCCTGGAGCTTGAAAGCCTCGAGCGTCTCGACGCAGTTCAGGTGGTCCGGCTCGCCGAAATAGTTGTTCGACTGCAACGTCATGAGGGTGCCTTTGGGGATGCGGCCAAGCCAAGCGCTGATATCGGGAATATGCTCGCAGCTGGTGTTGATAATGAGGTCGGGCGTATCGGTCCGGTAATCCAGACCGAGCATATCGGCGGTGCGCGCCTTGAACCGGCCGGACGGCACGTGATCGCGGTTGAGACAGTCGGCAACCTGTTCGCAGTCCGGGTCGACGTCGAAACTCAGAATTTTGCCGACCTCGAAGCGCGGATCCTCGAACAACAGGGCCGAGAGCACGCCATACCATCCGCCCAGAACCCATATCTTTCCGTAGATGCCGCCATGGGTCTCGTACAGATGATCGATCAGCCACTTCTTCGAGGCGATCTGCTTGCGGTTGAGCGCGATGGCGAGGTCCGCCCGGCGGAACTGCTGCGCCGTGCGCGCGATATTGAGCACGAACGGGCTGTCGAAATAGACCGACAGGCCGCGCAGAATGTCGGGATAGAAGTCTTCGTCGAAAGGGGTCAATTGGTCCATTGCCGTTCGCCCGCGTTCTCGCCGGGCCAATATGGCCCTTTAAGGGGTCGTACTCAAGTCGCTCCCCGGTTTGTGATTGACCGCAACTTACTGGCGAATCTCGTCTATTCGGCCAATCGGGCGGGCAGTCATAGCTTGCCAGATGGGCGAAACGAAGCGCGAATTTCGGCCATTGTGTCGCGCGTTGACAGCGCCGGCGCAAATGGGCTTGGCTCTAGCCTATGACTTCGCATCCGGACACCTGGCTCTATCCCGACGCCCGCGGCCTCTACTGCGCTCCCGGCGATTTCTACGTCGATCCCCATCGCGCGGTCGACCGGGCGGTCGTCACCCACGGCCACGGCGATCATGCGCGCCCCGGCAACAGGTCGGTGCTGGCGACGCCGGAAACCATCGAGATCATGAAGGTCCGCTACGGCGAGGAAGCGGGCCGTGAGCTGCAGGCGCTCGGATATGGCGAAACGCTCAAGATCGGCGATGCGACGGTGCGGTTCGCCCCGGCCGGCCATATTCTGGGCAGCGCCCAGGTGGTCGTCGAATGGGACGGGCAGCGCGTGGTGGTGTCCGGCGATTACAAGCGGCGCCGCGATCCGACCTGCCCGGGTTTCGAGCCGGTTCGGTGCGATGTCTTCATCACCGAGGCGACCTTCGGCCTGCCCGTGTTCCGCCACGAGCCGGACGAGCGCGAGACCGCCCGGCTGCTGGCCTCCGTTGCGGCCTTTCCGGAACGGGCGCATCTGGTCGGTGTCTACGGGCTCGGCAAATGTCAGAGGCTGATCTGTCTCCTGCGCGAGGCGGGCTATGACAAGCCGATCTTCCTGCATGGTGCTCTGCAGGCCCTGTGCGCGCTCTATGAAGCCCTGGGCGTGGAACTCGGGCCGCTCAAACCGGCCACGGGCGCCGCCCGCACGGATATGGAAGGCGAGATCGTCATGGCGCCGCCGGGGGCGCTGCGCGAACGCTGGTCGCGCCGGCTGCCGGACCCGGTCAGTGTCTTCGCGTCGGGCTGGATGCGGGTGCGCCAGCGGGCGCGCCAGCGCGGTGTCGAGCTGCCGCTGGTGATCTCCGATCATGCCGACTGGGACGAGCTGACGCAAACGATCGATGAGACGCAGGCGCCGGAGATCTGGGTGACCCATGGGCGCGAAGACGCGCTCGTGCATCATATCGGGCTCGGCGGGCGGATCGGCCGGGCGCTCGCGCTGATCGGGCGCGAGGACGAGGACGACTGATGCGCGCGTTCGCCGATCTGCTCGACCGTCTCGCCTTCACCCCGTCACGCAACGGCAAGCTCAAGCTGATCGAGGACTACCTGCGCAGCGCGCCGGACCCGGATCGCGGCTGGGCGCTTGCGGTGCTGACCGACGGTCTCGATCTTCGCCTCCAGGTGCGCAAGCTGATCGGCGAGCTGATGGCGCCGCGCATCGATCCGGAGCTGTTCCGGCTGTCGCGCGATTACGTCGGCGACACCGCGGAAACCGTCGCGCTGCTGTGGCCGGAGAGCGGCGGGGACGCGCCCGCGCCGACGCTTGGCGAAATCATCGCCGCGCTCGACGGCGCCGACACCAAGGAAGTCG
>JBPCWF010000632.1:0-4598 GCA_051009775.1 Hyphomicrobiales bacterium
ACCGACGGCAATCACGGCCGCTCAGTCGCGGCGGGCGCGCGGCTGTTCGGCTGCCGCTGCGTCATCTTCCTGCATGAAGGCGTGTCGCAGGCACGCGAGGACGCCATTGCCCATTTCGGCGCGGAGATCGTGCGCACGGTCGGTACCTATGACATGTCGGTCGCCGAAGCCGCGCGCACCGCCGAACGCGAGGGCTGGACGGTTGTCTCCGACACATCCTGGGAGGGCTATCACGAGATCCCCTGGCGGGTGATGCAAGGCTATACGGTGATGATCGACGAAGCGCTCACCCAGCTCGACGCCCCGCCGACCCATGTCTTCATCCAGGGCGGCGTCGGCGGCGTGGCGGCGGCGGTCTCCGGCCATCTGCTCGACCGTTTCGGAGCCGACCGGCCGGCCGTGGTCGTGGTCGAGCCGTCGCGCGCCAACTGCCTGCAGGCGAGCGCGATCGCCAGCGCGCTGACCGCGATCGACCATGGCGAGGCAACGATCATGTCGATGCTGGAATGCTACGAGCCGTCGGAGATCGCCTGGTCGGTGCTCGAGCGCTCGGCCGATCTGTTCCTCGACGTATCGGAACAGGCCGCGGTCGACGCCATGCGCACGCTGGCCCATCCGTATGGGAAGGATCCGGCCCTGGTGATCGGTGAGTCCGGCGCCGCGGGGCTTGCCGGCCTGACCGCCGCGGCCGGCGACGCCCGGATGCGCGAGCGCGCCGGGCTCGGGCCCTCTTCACGAGTGCTGCTGTTCGGCACGGAGGGCGCCACCGATCCGGAGCTCTATGAAACCCTGGTCGGCGCCGCGCTCCATGCCTGAGGTCGATCCGGACTGCGTCAACGGGCGGATCGAGGCGCTCGCCCGGATCGCCTAAGGCTGCGGATCGACGGTTCTTATGGCGTGCTGGCCGCGCTCGAGACGACCGACGTTCTGAACGCCGCGTTACGTCACCTCGGCCTCGGCGTCGTCCGCAAGGCCGGCGGCCCGCACCGCCTTGGCGTAGCTGCGGCTCACGGGCAATTCCGCGCCGTCGCTCATTTCGAGCGTCAGCCTGCCGTTTTCCCGGCGCCAGCCGGCAACCGCTTTGCGGGCAACCCAGTGGGAACGGTGAATGCGCAAGCCGTCGCTTCCATCCAGCTCGTCCAGGGCGTCGCCGAACCGCATCAGCACAAGCTCGCTGCCTTTGGCGGTGACCACTTCCACATAGTGGTCGTGCATTGACAGATAGAGCACCGCGCCGCGCTTGCCCGCCGGTAGGCGCCTGACCAGCCGGCCGCCCGGCGCGGACACGGGCGCCGCCTTATCGACCCCGGACGAGGGCCTGACCACCAGGTAGGTGAACGTTCCGAGCAGGAGCGCGACCGGCACCGTTGAGAGGAGCTGCCAGCCGATGCCGGCGATCGTCACCGGACGGCCGAAGACCGCAAATCCGATGATCTCGACGGCCACGGTGATTGGCATGCTGGCCAGCGCGGCGCCAATCAGAACGGTTCGGAAATCCCGGAACGGCAGCGTGCCCATCAGGGCGCCGCAAAAGGCGATCGTGGACAGCGCAATGGCCCAGGTTATGGCCTGAGTGATGAACCAGTAGCCCAGCCTGGCCGTAAACCCGAGCGCCTCATAGGTTCCGAACGGACCGGTCAGGGCGAACAGGCCGACCACGATGGCAAACGCCATCCACAGTCTCGGGTGCGCGACTGTCCTTGTCAGTTCGCGAAGCGTGAGCTGCAGCACGTGTTGTTTCGCGAATTTTGCCATCGCTTTCGCGAATGTCCGATTGGCGAGGGGCGGATCGCCGGTCATTTCTGCGCGCGACTATGGCGCAGTTGCAGATGGAAAGCAAAACCGATGGACCTCAGTCCCCTGATCAACGCCTCCTTCGCCGTTCAGGTTCATGTCGCCGCGATTGCCGTCGCCGTTGCGGCCACGGCGCTGGTCGCGGTCTGGACGAAGGGCAGCCCGGCGCACCGCTGGTTCGGCCGTGCGTTCGTCGCCGGAATGGCGGTGGCCGCCGTGTCGTCGTTCTGGATCCGCGAACTGAATGCCGGCAGCCTGAGCTCGATACATGTCTTGTCGGTGACGACGCTCATCGGGCTGGCCTATGGCATCGGCGCGGTCAGGCAGGGCCGGGTTCGTAGCCACCGGCTGGCCATGATCCTTACCGCCGTGTCAGGCCTCGGCATCGCCGGCGCCTTCGCCGTTCTGGCACCCGGCCGCCTGATGTGGAGGGTGTTTCTCGGCTGACGCCGCCAACGTCAAGATGACTGCCAGCAAAATTCGATGAAACATGGCGCGCGCCCGTCAGCAAACCGGCGTGCACGCTGCCGCGCGAACCGCGAAGATGCCCGCGCGCCGACGTGCCGAAACCGAAAAATCTCCAAACATCCGTTTGATTTAGCACGAATTGCACCGTGGGCAGAAACACTCGGAAGCGCCTTGCGGATGGCTGCGGCGGCGCTTGGCCGCCGCTCCGGCGCGAGCCGGTCAAGCCATCTCGGAGGTGGCCAACCCGTCAGATGAACAGGAAATCGTCATGATGGAGGTCTGCGAGATTTACGCCCACCAGCGTTATCGAGGTGTCCACATCAATCCCGATTACCGTGCCGGCCGCGTCCTGATGGCTCGCCGCCAGGACGTCCTTGAAATCATCTTGGTCTTGGAGATCGAGCACGAGCACGTCGTCGGAGCCCGCACCAGCTTCGAAATCCAGGAAGAGGTCATGGCCGGACTTGTTGCTGAACACGAACGTGTCGTCATCCGCTCCGCCCAGAATATGGTCCGCGCCGGAGCCGCTGATCAGCGTGTCTTCGCCTCCTCCGCCGTAGAGCACGCCGTCCGCCTTGCCGCCGGTCAGCGTGTCGGCATGGTCGGAACCGACAACGCCCTCGATCCCTTTGAACAGATCGCCCTCGGCATGGCCTCCACTCGCCTCACCCGTGAGCAGGTTCACCGTGACGCCGGCATCCGAGCTGGCATAGGAAAGCACGTCCCCACCGCCGCCGCCGTAAAAGGTGTCGGCGCCGGCGCCGCCTTCGAGGATGTCGTCTCCGTCCCCGCCCTCCAGACGGTTCTCTCCGTCCGTTCCGATGATGATATCGTCATGCGCGGAGCCGATGACGTTCTCGATGTCAATCAGCCTGTCGCCTTCGGCCTGGCCTTCATAGCCGGCTTCCGCGGCGAGATCGATGATGACTCTCGCCAAAGACTCCTCGTAGCTGGCGGTGTCCACGCCTGTGCCGCCTTCGAGCGTGTCGGCGCCCCGCCCGCCTTCGAGCACATCGTCGTTCTCGTCGCCGAACAGGTGATCGTCGCCCAATCCGCCGGACAGGGTGTCATTGCCGTCCTGGCCGAACAGCCAGTCATCGTGCCGGCCACCATCGAGCGTGTCCCGGTCGTCGCCTCCGAAGAGGTAGTCTATGCCTCTGCCGCCGATCAGGGTGTCGTCGCCGTCGCCGCCGCTGAGCGTATCCTCTCCGCGGAGGCCAGTCAGCACATTGTCGAGAACGTCGCCTGTCAGCGTGTCACCGTGACGGGATCCCGTCAAATTTTCGATGTCGAAGAGCCGATCGCCCTCCGCGTCGCCGCCGCTCTGCTCCTGATCCGATCCCAGATTGACGTCAACCGCCTCGGACGAGTTCTCGTAGGTGACTTCGTCAACGCCGGCGTCTGACGACAGCGTGCCTCCGTACAGCTGGTCCGCGCCTTCGCCCCCGTCGAGGAGATCATCGTCGTCGCCGCCGAAAAGCCAGTCGTCTTCATCGCCGCCTTCCAGAGTATCGTCGCCCTCTAAACCAGCGAGAACGTCGTCGCCGCCAAGGCCCTTGAGGACGTTTTCCTCGTCATTGCCCGTGATGAAGTCATTGAACTGGGACCCGGTCACGTTCTCGATGTCGACCAGCCAGTCGCCGCTGGCGTCGCCGCCGGTCGCGTGGTTTGCCGCTGTAGCAGTATCGGATATGTTGATGGTGACGCCATCTGGCGACCCGGCATAGCTCGCGGTGTCGATGCCGGCTCCGCCTTTGAGCCAGTCCGGTCCGTCGCCGCCAATCAGAACATCGTCGTTTTCGCCGCCGTCAAGAGTGTCATTGCCCTGCCCGCCCTTGAGCACATCGTTTCCGTCGCCGCCTTCAAGCTCGTCCTCGCCGTCGCCGCCGTGCAGCGTGTCGTCGTCTGTTCCGCCTAAGAGAATGTCGCCGTCCGGTCCGCCGAAAAGCTCATCATCGCCGGAACCGCCGCTCAGCACGTCCTCTCCGCCCTCGCCATAGATGGTGTCGTTGCCTTCCATGCCGTCATAAACATTGTCGCCCCCTCCGAGGCGTTCGAAGTCGTCATCGGGTCCGTTTGGTGTCGCTGTGAATCCATTGGTCATTGAATTGCTCCTGAAATGGTTTTCGCGTTGAAATTTCCCGCCGGTCCGCCGACGGGCTTCTGGAGCTTGGTCACATCAGGGAGCGAATCGGTTTGCGGGCGTGGCGAAGTTTTTTCGCCCGCGCACGAATGCGAGAGGCGCGACATGGCCGGATTCGATCAGGAAAACGGCCGCGGAGCCTTTCTGCCTCGGCGCCACACAGAAATTGGCGCGCAGCGCTTGCGGGCTACGT
>JBPCWF010000633.1:0-2540 GCA_051009775.1 Hyphomicrobiales bacterium
TTGTTGTCCTTTGCGCTCATCGTGTTTCCTCCGGGGGGTGCCTCATCGGGCTTTGCAGTTCGCGACCGCCCTCTATAGCAAAGCGGCCTGACCGCAAACAGAGGTTAGTTCACTTGGTGCCGCACAATTGTCGCGTCGCGCCTTGCCGCACTGTGGAACTTGAGGGGCCTCGCGGGGTTTTGTTTTGGCCATACGCAGAGCTATACTGACACTGTTGCGGGATTGCCGGCTTGCACGACGACAAAAACAAGAAACTGGCGCTTGGCGGTCTTGCCACACTGTATGCAGTTGGGAGGAAGTTATGTGTCACGTGTTTGCAGGGCAGGATCCGGGCAACTATGAGTTCGAAACCCGGTCGATCAGGCTCATGGGGCATGCAACGAGTGTCCGGCTTGAAGCCAAGTTCTGGGTCGTCCTGGAGCGGATCGCAGCGGCTCAGGACATGCCGATGTCCAAGTTCCTGACGCTTCTCTACGAGGAAGCGTTGGAGATTCACGGGGATGTGTCCAATTTCGCGTCCTTGCTCAGATGCTGCTGCCTCAATTTCCTTGAGCCCGAGTTCGATCACAACCGGCTCGCCGCCGAGGCGGCGACAGCGCCGGCGGCCGTTTCGGCCTGACCTCAGGTCTTAAGCCCGTGCCGTGACCGGCCCGTGCGCCGGAGGCCGTGTCCGTGTAGTAGCGGACTAACACCACCGAGTTGCCCCGGCGGGTTAGGATTCGGCCCAAGAAAAACGAGAATTCGGGAGGGAACCGTGCCGAAGTCCGGGCACGTGCTTTGGCAGCTCCTCTTCACGTGCGCAGTCTCGGTCGGGCTTGTCCTTCCGGCTGGGCGTGGGACGGTGCGGCGATGGACAAATGGCTCGAGAACCCGAAAGGCGTCGTCTCGGACACTTACATGATCTACCGCCAGAAGGACCCGGCGATCCGGCGCAAGATCGTGGCGTATCTTGAGACCCAGAGGGACTAGAGAGGGATTGGAGGAGATCACCATGGCGAAAGCCATTCACATGATGGTGCGTGTCCTGGACGAGGAGAAATCGGTCGAATTCTATGAATCGGCGTTCGGACTCGGCGTCGAGGACCGTTTTGAGTTCGACGGCTTTACGCTGGTCTACCTGAAGAATGCGGAAAACGATTTCGAGCTCGAACTCACGGTAAACCACGGCCAGGCCGCGCCTTACGGTCACGGCGACGGATATGGCCACCTGGCGGTATCGGTCGATGATGTCGACCTGGAGCATGACCGCTTCGAACAACTCGGCCTCGGGCCGACGCCGGTCAAGGAGTTTCACCGCGACGGCGCCCTGATGGCCAAGTTCTTTTTCGTCCAGGATCCGGACGGCTACAAGATCGAGGTTCTTCAGAGGCACGGCAGATACACCTGAACCGCAGGCACAATGCGGACCAACCACAATCATCACCAAAGGAGGAAATCCAAGATGCGCGTAATGGACAAGAGACTGAAAGTCTCGCGGCGCGGCGTGCTAGGCGCCGGCACCGCATCTCTCGTCGCCATGACCGTCATGCCCGGCGGCATGATCGTCGGCACCGATCACGCCTGGGCCGCGACCGCCACCGCGCTCAAGCCGGAGACCTTTGCCACGCTGGTTCAGATGTCGCGTGACACCTACCCGCATGACCGGGTCGCCGACCGGCTCTACGCCAAGGCGGTGCAGGCGTTCGACGACGCGGCGGCCAAGTCGGAAGACGACAAGGCGCTGTTCGAGAACGGCGTGACCGGTCTCAACGAGGCGGCCAAGGGCGCCCACGGCGTGTCTTATACGGATGTCGGCTGGGAGATCGACCGGGTCGCGCTCCTGCGCGCGATCGAGAAGTCGCCGTTTTTCCAGAAAGTGAGGGGCAGCCTTGTGGTCGGCCTCTACAACAATCCGGAAGTCTGGCCGATCTTCGGCTATGAGGGCGAGTCCGCCTCCAAGGGCGGCTATCTCAGCCGCGGCTTCGACGACATCGACTGGCTCGACAAGGCCTGAGGGAGGACGGAACAATGGCAGCGAAATTCGATCTCACCGACGACACCGTGGTCGTGGTCATCGGCTCCGGTGCGGGCGGCGGCACGCTCGGCAACGAGCTTGCCCAGAAGGGCGTGAAGACCGTCATCCTGGAAGCCGGCGGACGCCACGAAATCGAAGACTTCACCAATGACGAATTGGGCATGTTCGGCCAGATCTCCTGGCTCGACAAGCGCACCACATCGGGCAACTGGCGGGTCGCCAGGGACTTTTCCGGCCTGCCGGCCTGGATCGTCAAGGCGGTTGGCGGCTCTACAGTACACTGGGCCGGCGCCTCGCTCAGGTTCCAGGCGCACGAGTTCAAGGTCCGCACCGAATATGGCGCGGTGCCCGGCGCCAACCTGCTTGACTGGCCGGTCGACCTGGTCGAGATGGCGCCGTGGTACGCCAAGGCCGAGGACAAGCTGGGCGTCACCCGCACCAACAACATCCCCGGCCTGCCCGGCAGCAACAACTTCAAGATCATGAAGAAGGGCGCCGATAAACTCGGCTACAAGAACTGCCACAC
>JBPCWF010000634.1:0-3325 GCA_051009775.1 Hyphomicrobiales bacterium
AGAAATCGGACCGGCACCGGTGGTTCTTCTATCCGGCGATGACCCGGGACGAGGCGCTGCTGATCAAGCAGTGGGATTCTATTGGAAGGCTTGCCCGCACCAGCGGCGCCGAGGCGGATTCCGGTGACGACAACGAGCCCTGCACGTTCAGCTTCCACACGGCCTTCGAAGATCCGGCAACGCCACCCGATGCGCCCGACCGCTGGAGTATCGAAGTCAGGTGCATGGTTCTGTACGATTGATCGTACCGACGTGTGAGTATGGCCCGTAGGCCGCGATCTTCTCCCCGGCATCGTCAGGTCACTCCAGAACCCAGCGACTGGCCTTTGTTTGAGTCGGCCGTCGGCTCAGCCCAGAAACCTGGTCACCACATTGAGCAACAGTTTCGAAGTATTGTTGTCGAAACCGTTGTGCGGGAGGCTGCCGCAGAAGGTGATGGAACTTGCGGAGAAGACCGCTCCGCCGGCCGGGGTCTCGTAGTAAACCATGTCGGCGCGGATGAGGTCCTCCGGGTTTTCGCCCGTCACGGTGCTCACATGGGTGAGAAGTTCTTCCGGCACCGCCACATACGTGTCGATGTGGTTCTCCGAGCACGCGACGATCGCAACATTATCCGGCGAGCCCAGGGCAGGGTCTACCCGGTCGAGCTCGTAGCCCGCCGCGCCGCCGCCCGACAGGCCGAAGTCGCCGAGGACCTCTCCCTCGACGCCGTCAAATATCCAGCTGACGTCCTCTTCATAAGACCTTTCTGTGCGCCGGAAGTAAGAACCGACGAAGGTACCCTGCGCGGAGAAGCCGGTGCCCGCGATCTTCTGTGGCGGGCGGCAGTTGCGCCGCCACAGGCCGCCATAGTGTCCATCGAAGGCGTTGTAATACTCGCCGGGCGCGGCGGCCCAGGTCCGGATGCCGCCTTCTCCGCGGCGGATCTCGATGGCGCCGGCGGCTTCAGCGTGTAAGGCAACACGCCAGTAAAAGCCGTTGCCGCCGAGATAGCAAAAATTGCCGCCGCCCCCGATGTAACCCTCGACCGCGTCGAGCGAATTCGCCGTGTGATATTCCGGATGGGTTGTCGTGAGCACGGCCTTGTAGCCTTCGAGGCACGCCGGTCCGTCGTCATTGAGCTCCTGATCTGTGACCACGTCGAACGCGATGCCCTGATGGTCGAGCCAGGCGAGCAGATGGGTGTCGGCCTGAAAATGCCGGTGGCCGGAGCCGCAGCCGTCGATGAGCAGGGTCAGGTAGCCGGACTTGAGGGTCATCATCGGCCTCAGGCTCGAGACATGACAGATACCGCTGCCGTCGCTGTGCAGATTGTAGGCGCTGAGGCCGTATTCGGGGTGCCGCGCCGGGTTCCACGGATAGGCGTTCCAGTCCTCCATGCGCTGCTCGAGGGCGGGCCCGAAGTCATAGCGGGCATTGTTGGAGTAGATCACGTAGGTGAAGGTCGGGACGATGACGCAGAGATCGGCGTGCCGCTTGCCCCTGGGCGGGCAGACGAAGAATGGGATCGTATCCTCATGCCCGTCGCATCTGAGCCGTGCCGCGTAGACGCCGCTGTTGAGGCTCTCCGGCACGGTGAAGGAAAAGTCCGTCTCCCAGGCGCAATCGTAGAAATCGTCGTCGTGAAAGTGGATGGCGCCGTAGTGCTCCGGTGCGTGGCGCCAGCACATTTCCTGGCCGCGCCAGGTGGACCCTGTCATGCCCCGTGCCGGCAGATTGACGATTTCACCGTGCAGCCGGTTGGGGCCGGTGTCCTCGACCTTCAGGCTGCAAATGCCCCTGGAGAAGTCCCAGCATGCGACGCAGCCACCCGGGTCCGATGTTCCGGCGTCTCCGCCTTCGATCGCGCGGTCATAAATGGCCGGCGCCTCGATCTTGCCGTTGAAGTGATCGGAGATCTTGTCGCCGCCGCGGGCCGCGATCAAAACAGTGCCCCCGACAGCGGTTTGCCGGCCGGCCCCGACATTTTCGCATGCCCGGACCGACACACTCGAACCGTCCAGCGGTTGGTGCCCCACTTCAACTTGGCCGGTCTCGCCGTCGTAAGCCGCCCAGACGCGATACCAGCGGCGGGCCTTGAGCGGCACGCCGGTGCCGACAACCGTGCTCCCGTGCCCGCCGAGCTCGGCGCTAACGCATCCCTGCTGGTCGAGATACAGGTGAGCGCCTGCCTCTCCGGCACACGAGATCACTCCCTGCCGTCCCTTCTCATGCGTCGTGGGCCAAATGACGGCAGTGAGCGTGAAGCTGCGGAGGGGTGCCAGATCCCCTGCCACCTGCACATGGACGCAGGATCCGAGGTCGTAATGCTGCGGCCGTGAGGGATAGGTTCCGCCGAAGTCCGAAGCGATTTCCTCATGGATGACCCCCGGCCCCTCCGGGTTCGGGTCGGCGCAGATGATCCTGATGAGCCGGGCCTCGAAGGGCTCATCTCCCGTGGAGCTCACCTTGAAATTGAGCGTGTCTCCGGCGCGCGCAGACAGACGATCGACATATCCGATCAGAGGGATCATTCGGCCCGGCCCTATGCCACCGGTTTCTCGCCGGCAATGGTGATCCGCAGCATCTCCCGCCTGTGGCCGGTATAATCGTCAATGGCGTGGTGCTGCGTGCAGCGGTTGTCCCACATGGTAAGCGTCCCGGGCCGCCACTTAACGCGGCAAGTGAATGAAACCTGCCGGCTGTGCGCAAGGAGATGGTCAAGCAGGCTCTTGCTCTCCGCCTCCGTCATGTCTTCGAGCCCGATCGTGTAGACCTCGTTTATGAAGAGCGCCCGCCGACCGCTCTCGGGGTGTCGGCGCACCAGGGGGTGCAACTGGTATGCAAGGGCGTCTTCGCTGCCGTGGATCTCCATTGACCGGCGGGAATCGGGCCGTCCGAACGTGCCGCCCGGCGCATAGGACAGGCGTGCCGAATGGACGCCGTTGACGCCTTCCAGCAAACGTTTCATGCCGGGCGAAAGCGTTTCGTAAGCCAGATACTGATTGGTGAAGGCGGTGTCGCCGCCATGGTCCGGCACGTCCACGGCATAAAGGACGGTCGCGCTCGGCGGGCACTCCTGAAACGACCAATCGCTGTGCCAGCTGCCGCCGAACAGCGCCCCCTCCTCTTGCGCCTCGCGCAGCACGCGCAGCACGTTCGGGTGACCCTCAACCGGCGTGATGTAGGGCGTGTCGCCGAACGGGCCGAACTGCAGCGCGAACCGCTCAAGCGCCGCGATGTCCAGCTGCTGATCGCGGAACACGAGCACCAGGTGCTCGGCGAATGCGGACTTTACGGCCGAAAGTTCATCGGGACTAAGCGGCCGCGACAGGTCCAGTCCCAC
>JBPCWF010000635.1:0-3990 GCA_051009775.1 Hyphomicrobiales bacterium
CTCTCACCGATCCGGATGCGCGTTCGATGGCGACCAGTGGCCGCGGTTCAGGTGTTGTCGGCTACAATGTCCAGGCTGCGGCAGAGATCGGCCACCACCTGATTGTCGCCCATGACGTGGTGCAGACCGGCAGCGACCGGGCACAACTTGAGCCGATGGGGCAGCAGGCCAAGGACGCCTTGGGCGTTGATGAGCTCGATGCGATTGCCGACCGGGGCTACTTCAGTGCCGGGCAGATCAAGGACTGCGCTGATGCCGATATCACACCGACGCTGCCCAAGCCGCAGACATCGCGCAACCGCAAGAAGGGCATGTTCGTCAAGGGAGACTTTCGCTACGTGCCTGATGAGGATGCCTATGTCTGTCCGGCGGGGGAACGGTTGCCTTGGCGCTATGTGACGGAGGAAGCAGGCTTGATCGTGAGCCGCTACTGGACGGATACCTGCGGCAGTTGCGCCCTCAAAGACCAGTGCACCACGGGCAAGGAACGGCGCATCAGTCGCTGGGAGCACGAGCACCTTGTGGAGGCTATGCAACGACGGCTGGATGAGAACCCGGATGCCATGCGCGTGCGCCGCGAGACGGTGGAGCACCCGTTCGGCACCATCAAAATGCGCATGGGCGCGACCCATTTTCTGATGAAGCGGCTCAAGAACGTCAAGACCGAGATGGCCTTGAGCGTGCTCGCCTACAATCTTACCCGGGTCATGAGCATCATCGGCATCAGGCCTCTGATGGCGGCAATCCGGGCGTGACGGGGCGCCTCAACTCTTAATTCTGCACAAAATCCTGCCGACAACCGCTCTATATCGCTCCATCGAGCGTCAGCAGCGCAGATCGGCAAAAAATCGAGAAGCCAGCTGCGAAAACGCCAAAGGCTGAGCCGTATCCTACGCGACGCCAATCGCCGGCCGTTTCCACACAGCCAAGACCCGTTGCGGACATGCACCGCCTGAGGCAGATGCGGCACCTGTGCGGCGCCCCACCCGTTGCGGCAAGGCGGTGGAGCACTCACGCATCTGCCGCAATGGCCTGCAGGAGTGCCCGGTCATCGGCTGGAAGCCCGTCGATCCAGGCGGCTTCATTCCCGGGCTCTGGTAAAACTCGGCCGAACTCTGCCATTGCCGCTGCTGGCAACTCTGAAATGTAAACCCAGATTGCGAAAGCTGGGATTTCGATTGCGCTGGCGACGTCCCCCACAATCCGGGTGATCAGCCTTTTGCGCTCAAGGGCACTGCGGCCGCCACGGATATAGCCGTGGATAAACAGATGATCGTGCGCAAGAGGTGTTCCGGCGACAAAGATGTCGCGGGCAGGCAAAGCGTGGAATTGAACCTGCGCAAAATATGCCGGCGCACCCGTAATCCCGGCGTGGGCGTCAGTGATTGCCCGCGCAACAACTCTCTTCTGCTCCGCTGTCAGCAGGGATTCATGTGCGCGACAGATGTAGGTCGGCATTGCGTTCGTCTCCTCACAAGTGACCTGTTTGGGCAGGCGGCGCCTGAGCCGCCCTCAAGACGTGTCTGATCGGGGAGGCTCAGGCGGCGGCACTCTGCCGCTTATGCGGCGCTGGCTTTGGGACCGCTCCATTCGAACCGGCTGAACGCCTCGTCAACGGGCGTCTCCGCAATGTGATTGGTGTAGTTCGACAGGACCTTGTGGGATATCGCAACAATGATCTCCAGAACATTCTGCCGAGTGAACCCGGCATCAAGGAATTCGTCGACCTCATCTGCAGATACCCATCCCCGGTTCTCCGCCAGCGCGAGGGTGAAGACGCGCAAGGCCTCGAGCTTGGGGTCTGCGTAGGAACCGACCGCGCGGGCGGTTTCGATCACCTCTTCCGGAACGCTCTCGCCCTTCGCCAGGAAGGTATGGGCCGCCATGCAATAGTCGCAGCCGTGATACGCATTGAGCGTGAACCAGACCACGTGGCGCTCCGTCGGGGTGAAGCTCGAGCGCATGAGCAAATCTGCGAACGTCAGATATGCTTCGATGGCGATCGGGGCTTCGGCCAGCACACCATAGAGGTTTGGGATCTTTCCCCTGAGCTGGCGGGCACCTTCGAGCGCCTCTCTGCTCGCGGCCGGTGCTGTGTCCGGCGTGTGGATGGCGAAGTTTGTCATTGGATATCTCCTTTCGTCAGGTTTGCCTTCCAACAGTAAAATCATTGACTGATCAGTCTACGTTTTGGCAAATAAATAGCCGCGCCCTTTGGTTTGACGGTGTCGGCGGCACGGCCGCTAATTTGCCCGCTCGGTGATCGCTAGGCCACTTCGGTGTGCAAATGGAAGACCTTGTTCATGATCGTCCATTCGCCGTCTACCTTCAGCAGCGTGAACAGGTCCGTGAACCTGTTGCCTGTCCAGTTCTCGAGCTCTAGCCGCACCGTGGCCACCGAACCAGCTATATCGATGCGGGCAATATGCGCCTTTATCCCGGTTGCAGGGCCGTTGCCGTCGTTCCAGTCAAAGAGCTTCTCTATCGGACCTGCGAACAGATCGGTGCCGATATAGCCGAATATCGTCGCATCGTCATGGAACGCCGGCCTCATGTCGTCGCCGCGTCCGGACTTGGCGCCGTCGATGTAGCGGTGCACTACCAGGGTAATCGCATCCTTGTCTGGCACATGTGTCGCTATGTCGTTCACTGCTCTCATCTTCTTCTCCGGTTTGCTCATTTTCCTCTCCTAATCCTTGACTGATCGATCCATGTTTTCAGAAAAAAAGGACTATGCATTATCCAGAACGGCAAGCGCGCCGTCCGCGATGCCTTTCGGCAGCTCCGGCGTCTCAGTCACGCGGCCGATCAGCACCAGACCCTGGTGGGCGCTCATGAAGAGCCGCGCGAGGTTCTTCACATCTGTCGCCGGTTTCAGGTCGCCCTCCGCTTTGGCCCTCTCGAACGCTTTCCGATAGGCACGCTCAACGTGCTGCATGTGTTTGCGGAGGATGTCGGCCATCTCCGCATCGTCGGTGCGGAACTGCGCCATGCTGACGCCCAGCAGGCAGCCCTGGCTCATGGGCTTTGCATTAACGTCGGCAATGCCGCGCATGACAGCCCGGATGTTTTTAAGGGCCGGCTGGTCCGGATCGTTGAGCGCACCGTAGATCTCCCTTACGACAGTCTGCGAGTACAAATCGAGCGCCCTGATGTAGAGGGCCCGTTTGCTTCCGAATGTGTCGTAAAGGCTCTTCCGGCCGATGCCCATCGTCTCCTGGAGCTCGCTCAGACCGGCGGCGGCATAGCCCTTTGCCCAAAAGAGCTGCATCGCCTTTTCCAGCGCGGCTTCGGGATCGAATTGCTTGTCAGGTCCTCTCGTCATAGGGCCAATATATGTAACTTGAACTGATCAGTCAAGGTTTTTGATCGGCTAATGACCAGGAGTCAGTTTCTGGCATTTCTGCGACATGCCACGCAACGATCATGAAGTCCGAAAAGGCGCTGGCAGCGGACTTCATGACGTGTCGGTGCGTAGCCTCCAATAACAGGTCCGTGCCCTAATCGACCGCAAGCTCCGCGATCTCGCGCCTGAACGGCAGGGCGTCCGGGTCGCCTTCGGGCGAATCAAGCTCTTCCGCGTAGCGCCGGCCGGCATAGGTCGCCCAGGCAATCGGCGCGGGCGCTTCGGCATCACCGATCACGAGCGCCGATTTGATCCCCGCATCGGCCCAGTCCGCCCGGCGCGCCTTGAGGTCCTGCCAGATCCTGTCATTGCCGGTGCGTGACGTGACCAGCACCACCGCGTCGGCTTCGAGCCGGCTTTCCCGGCCCGAATAAGTGCACTCGGTCGTGACATGATCGGCGGCAATCGCGGACACCGCCCGGGTCACGTGAATGTCGACCCCGAGCTCGATCAGCTTGCGCTGGATGAACGCCTGTTCGAGCGTGTTGTTGGTCCACTGCGACACCTCGGCCGCCGGCGTCACCAGCGATACCGCACAGCCCTCCTGCACCAGGAGCTCCGCCAGCACGCCGCCCATATAGAAA
>JBPCWF010000636.1:0-2661 GCA_051009775.1 Hyphomicrobiales bacterium
GTCCGACCCAGCGCACATTCCACTCGTTAAGCCCGCTCACGTCGTCACCGTCCTTGCGGGCCTGCTTGAACGCATTGGCATTGATAACTTTCTCAGGGGTCTTTTCCGGGATCTTCTTCTGATCGTCGGCGAGATAGGCGTGATAGTCGTTGCCGACCGGGCAGACCGCAAGACAGCGCGGACAGTCGCCGAACGACCCGACGACCCTCAGGAGCCCTTGCCAGAAGCCGTAGATGTCGCGCGACTTGAAGAGTTCCTTCTTAGTCGCCGCATCGCCGTCGATGAACCGTTCCCAGGTCGGAAGGGAGGTCATGAAGCCGAACTCCTGAGCTTCCTTGGCGCAGTTGCGTTTGTCGATGCCAAAATGTTTCACCGCATCGGTCGGACAGGAATATAGGCAGCGTGAGCAGGACTCGCCGATGCACACCTGTTCGGTCATGATCTCGTCGGGTTCCAGCTCGAGATCGGTCAAAATGCCGGTGAGATATACCCGGGGACCGAACTCGGGCGTCAGAATGTTGACCTCTAGCCCGAAGGTGCCGAGCCCCGCCTCGATGCCGAGATGTCGGGTCGAGCCCAGATTGTGCCGCTTGGCGAGCACGATCACCCGATCGGCGTCATAGTCGGAAATGTCGCTTGGACGGCGCGGCGATGCCGGGTCCGGCGGATTGGCGTCCATCGCCTTGCCGTCGGCGATGCCGACGAGATCGAAGCCGAGCGCTTTCGCCTTCGCCTTGATGTCCTCTGCCGAGACCGGCGCCTGGTAGACCGCAACCATCAGTCCTTAACCTCCGCTGGCGGTTTGTCGGCGTCTTCGCGCTCGCGCTGCAGCTTCTTGAACGCCTGAAGCTGGCGCGCGACAATGCCCTGATAGCCGTCCGGACCTACCCAGCGCACGTTCCAGTCGTCGAGGCCGCTCACGTCTTCGCCGTCCTTGCGCGCCTGCTTGAACCCCTTTGCCTTGGCGACCTTGTCGTCGGTCTTCTCCGGGATCGCCTTTTGGTCCGCCGCCAGATAGGCGTGATAGTCGTTGCCAACCGGACAGACCGCGAGGCAGCGCGGACAGTCGCCGAACGAGCCGACGACCCTCAGGAGCCCCTGCCAGAAGCCGTAGATGTCGCGCGACTTGAACAGGTCCTTCTTGGTCTCCGCATCGCCGTCGATGAACTGCTCCCAGACCGGCAGCGAGGTCATGAAGCCGAATTCCTGGGCCGCCTTGGCGCAGTCGCGCTTGTCGATGCCGAAATGTTTGACCGCGTCGGTCGGGCAGGAATAGAGGCAGCGCGAGCAGGATTCGCCGATGCACACCTGTTCGGTCATGATCTGGTCGGGTTCCAGTTCGAGATCGGTCAGGACGCCGGTGAGGTAGATACGCGGACCGAATTCCGGCGTCAGGATGTTGACCTCGAGGCCGAACGTGCCGAGACCGGCCTCGATGCCCAGATGCCGGGTCGAGAGCCGTCCGTAGCTTGCCTTCTTCAGGTCCCAGTCGGTCTCCTGGGCGGCGGTCACGAAGGCCGGTTGGCCCTGGTTTTCGAGCGCCTGGACGAGCTTGTAGGCGATCTTGTCCATGCGCCGCAGCACCAGCATGTCCATGAACTGGACCGCGACGCCCGATTTCGCCCGGAAGGCGGCGACCGGGATGCGGCAGACGATGACGATCACGCTCTTGCAGTTTTCGCTGATCCGGTCGGGGGTCTGCGGCCACAGAGGGTCGGGCGGAAAGGCGTTGAGCGTCTTGGCGCTGGCAATGCCGACGAGATCGGCGCCGAGGTCGCGCGCCAGCCGTTTCACCCCCTGCGCATCGAGCGCCGTCATTCCCGTCACCTCCCGTTTCGCCGGCTCACAGCAGGCAAGCCTAGACGATATTCGTTGAGAACTAAAATGTTTATATCTAAAACAACCATGTTAGGATGGGTCAGGCGCAACAGGGCACTGTCACAGACATGGGCATGAGGATCATCTGCATCGGCGGAGGGCCCGCGGGGCTCTATTTCGCAATCCTCATGAAGCTGCAGGACCGCTCGCACGAGATCACGGTCTATGAGCGCAACCGGCCGGACGACACGTTCGGCTGGGGCGTGGTGTTCTCCGACGAGACGCTGGAAAACCTCGCCCAGGCCGACCGGACGACCGCGGAAGAGATCCACAAGTCCTTCGCCCACTGGGACGACATCGACATCTATTTCAAGGACGAGCTGATCCGCTCCGGCGGCCACGGCTTTTCCGGCATCGAGCGCAAGCACCTCCTGAACATCCTGCAGCGCCGCGCCGAGAAGCTCGGCGTCGAGCTCTGTTATGAGACCGATATCGAGGATGTCGAGGCGCTGTCGGCCGACCTGATCATCGCGGCCGACGGGCTCAACTCGAGAATCCGCAACCAGTATGCCGATCATTTCAAGCCGGAGATCGAGGTCCGCGCCAACAAGTTCATCTGGCTCGGCACCCACAAGCTCCTGGACGCCTTCACCTTCATCTTCAAGGAGACCGAGTGGGGCTGGTTCCAGGTCCATGCCTACAAGTTCAACTCGGACACCTCGACCTTCATCGTCGAGACCACCAACGAGACCTGGGAGGCCGCGGGGCTGGGCGACATGGAGGCGGATGAGGGCATCCGCTTCTGCGAGGAGCTGTTCGCCGAATATCTCGACGGCCATGCGC
>JBPCWF010000637.1:0-3050 GCA_051009775.1 Hyphomicrobiales bacterium
CCGATGCCCTTACCGACGCCGTCTTCGTTGATATGGACGATCAGGTCGAAGCCCAGCTCCGCCGCCCTCTTGTCGCGAAACTCGATCATCTCGCGGAACTTCCAGGTCGTGTCGACATGAAGCAGCGGGAAGGGCGGTTTGGAGGGGTGGAACGCCTTCATGGCGAGATGCAGCATGACGGCGGAGTCCTTGCCGATCGAATAGAGCATCACCGGGTTGGCGGCTTCGGCCGCCACCTCGCGCATGATGTGGATGCTTTCGGCTTCGAGGGCTTGGAGATGGGTCAGCATAAAACCGGATGTCTTGAATGTGCCAGTCGGTGGCGCGGGCGCGTCAGGCGGCGATCAGCGCAACGCTCGGCGAATAGGCGATGAAATGCGGGTTGTCCAGTCCGGGTTTGCCGTAAACCAGCGTCCCGCCGTCCATTCGGTCGACCTTGCCGCCGGCCGCGGCGAGGACCGCATGGCCCGCGGCGGTGTCCCACTCCATGGTGCGGCCCAGACGGGGATAAAGATCGGCTTCCCCTGTCGCGATCAAGCAGAACTTGAGCGACGAGCCGGCGCTGTGAAACTCGGTGACCGCGTAGCGCCCGATGTAGTCGTCGGTCGCCGGGTCGCGGTGCGAGCGCGAGGCGACGACGCGCAGGGCGGTGTTGTCGGCGCTGGACACGCTCAGGGCGCGGCAGGCGCCGGGGTCGTGCGGCGCCGGTTCCTCGACCGCGTCGCCCGGCCCGCGGGTGTAGAACAGCCGGTCGACCGCCGGCGCATAGACCACGCCCAGCATCGGTGCGCCATTCTCGATCAGGGCGATATTGACGGTGAACTCGCCATTGCGGCTTATGAACTCGCGGGTGCCGTCCAGCGGGTCGACCAGGAAGAACCGGTCCGAGGTCGCCATGCCGTGGCTCTCGGCGCGTTCCTCGGTGACCACGGGGATGTCGGGGAAGCGGGCTGCGAGGCCAGCAACGATGATCGCATCGGCGGCGCGGTCGGCGTCGGTCACCGGGCTCGCATCGTCCTTGCGCTCGACCGTGAAATCGGTGGCGTAGAACTTCATGATCTCGGCGCCGGCGTTTAGCGCAAGAGCGCGGATCTCTTCGACGATAGCGCCTGGTTCCGGTCTTTCGGTCATCCGTCCTTCCGTTTCCGCATCGTGGCCCCCGCGCCGGCTCAGGCCGGTCTCAGCCGGTGCCGGTGCATCGCCTCATAGTGGGGCAGGCACGCCGCATAGGCCGCTTTGAGCTGATCGTTGTGATCTATGCCGACATAGTTCGTCTGCTGCGGCATGAGCCCGGTGCTTGTCTTGAGATTGTCGTGCCAGCTGCCCTTGTCGTACCAGCTCACTTCCTTGCGCTCGCCGCGATTCCAAGTGAGCGCGTCCTCTATATACGGTATCGCCAGTGCCTCACAATAGGCGCGCACGGTGCCGTGGGGGTTCGTCAACAGATCATCGGCATCGATCACCGGCGGTGGCGCGCCGTCGCGCGCGCTCACAATGTCGAACAGGGCATGCTGTTCCTCATATCCTGTCTCCTCAACCCTGAAATCGGGCCACTTGTCGTACATGGAGGGCAGCATCCGGGCAGGGTCGCGGATCAGGAAGGAATGCCGGAAATGGCCGAGGAAAGCCTCATCCGCCATGTGCAGGACGTAATGCGGAAAGTCCTTCATGAAGACCGGCCCCCTTGCGGCATCTTCGCGCAGTGCGGCCCAGACGCCGGCGAAGCTCAGGCCGGGCTTGAGCGCCAGGTCGTTAGGGCGTGGCGTGCGCCGGTCGTCGCCGAAATACCAGGCTTCGCCGAACGGCTCGTGGAGGCACTCGAAATCGCCGCGCTGGCGCATCATCCATTCGAACGCGGTCGAGGTCGAGCGGGGGATCGCCCAAAGCGCCAGGATCGGGGTCATGACGGGGCGTCCTGCGAGACGGGCTTCAGCTTGTGATCGAGCAGCGCCCGGTAGTGCGGCAGGGCCTCGTCATACGCCCGTTTCAGGCGGTCGTCGTGCTCGATATCGACATAGTTGCGGGGCTGGCGTTCGATCCCGGTGCTGCCGCGCAGATTGCCGTGCCAGCTGCCGCCGTCATACCAGCTCACCTCGTCGCGCCCGCCGGTCCGCCAGGTGAGGGCGTCGGCAAGAAACGGGATGCCGACTGCGCGGCAATAGGCTTCGACAATCTCGTGAGGGCGGTCGAGCAGATCGTCCGAAGCGATCACCGGCGGCGCGCGGCCGTCGCGCTGGCAGACCATGTCGAACATCCGGCGCAGTGGCGCGAATCCGGCCTCGTCGGGCGTGAAGTCGGGCCAGTGATGATAAAGCGACGGCAGGACCTTGGCCGGGTCGCGGATCAGAAAAGAGTGCCGGAACCGGCCGAGGAAATCGTCATCGGCCATGTGCATGACCGAATAGGCGAAATCCTTGACGAACACGTTCGCGGTCTGGGCTTCGTGCCGCAGGGCGGTCCAGACGCTTTCGAAACTGAGATCGGGTTTGGGAGTGATATCGTCGTCCCGGACGCTGAGCCGGTCCGCGCCGTAGTAATAGGCCTCGTTGAACGGCTCGTGATGCACCCGGAAGTCGCCGCGCTGGCGCATCATCCATTCGAACGGCGTGGAGGTCGAGCGCGGCGTCGCCCACAGGGCCAGGATCGGGGTCATGGCGTACCTCACCCAAGCAGTGACATCAGGTGGCCGCGATTCGGGACCGCGATGCCGAGGTCGAGCTCGCGCAGCATGGCCCAGTAGAGCGCCGCATCCGACGCCACAAGAGGCTTGCCGATCATGCCTTCGATCGTGTCGATGTGGGGCGCGCTGCGGAAACCGGCTCCGGTCTGGACCACCGCATCCGCCATGGGCGCGGCGTCATGGGCGAGCACGCAGGCGCGCACCACATCCTCGGCCGGGTAGTCCCAGAGCGTCGCGGCCTCGACCTCGAGCTGCTCCTCAAGGGACGTATAGAGCCCCTGGTCGATAATGTTGCCGGCCCACAGGATCTCAAAGCCCGCCTGTTCGAGGAAGCCGTTGATACCGGCCATCCAGTCGCGCCGGTAGTAAC
>JBPCWF010000638.1:0-3591 GCA_051009775.1 Hyphomicrobiales bacterium
AGCCAGACCTATATCGGCATCATCCTGGCGCACGCGATCCTCGGCACGCCGTTCGTGGTGATCACCGTGACCGCGACCCTGATCGGCTTCGACAAGAGCCTGATCCGGGCCGGGCAGAATTGCGGGGCCTCGCCGCAGACCGTGTTCTTCAAGATCATCATGCCGCTGATCCTGCCGGGCGTCATATCCGGTGCCCTGTTCGCCTTCATCACGTCGTTCGACGAGGTGGTGGCGGTCATCTTCCTGGCCGGCTACGAACAGCGCACGATTCCGCGCCAGATGTGGTCGGGTATTCGCGAGCAGATCAGCCCGACCATTCTCTCCGTCGCCACCATTCTGGTCTGCATCTCGATCATGCTGCTGACAACGGTTGAAGTGCTGCGGCGCCGTTCGGAGAAACTGCGCGGCATGTCGCCCGGGTAGGGCCCAGCATTGATGGGAAGATCCTTCGGGGCAAGTTGGTCAAGTCTGAACAGCTCCAGGCGTCTCATCGGCGCCTTCCTTGTCTTGGGCGCGCTCGTCTGCGGCACGTTTGTGCTGCGTGGCCACAACGCAACCGCACAGTCCGGCGAGGCGGTCGATCTGGCCCTCGTGCTTGCGATCGACTGTTCCTACAGCGTCGATATGCGCGAGTACACGCTCCAGGTCTCCGGCATGGCCGAGGCGTTCCGGCGCCCGGAGGTCGTTGCCGCGATTCAGAGCGGCGCATACCGGCGCATCGCCGTCGTGGTCGTGCAATGGTCGGACCTGGCGCATCAGTCCGTCGTCGTGCCCCGGACCGTGATCTCGGACGCGGCGAGCGCCGATGGTCTGGCCGCCCGCCTCGACGCCCTGCCGCGCACGCTGGCCGAAGGCGGCACCTCGATCACCGCCGCCCTGGGCTTCAGCGCCAGGCTGCTCAAGAGCGTGCCCCTGCAGGCCGACCGCCATGTCATCGACATCGCCGCCGACGGCCGTAACAACAATGGCGGCGATCCCCGGCCGATGCGCGATGCGGTCGTCGCGCAGAACATCACCATCAACGGTCTTTCGATCCTCAACGAGGTGCCCACGCTCGACAAGTATTTCGAGCTCTACGTCACCGGGGGACCGGCCAATTTCGTTGTCGTGGCCAATGATTACAGTGCGTACAGCGCCGCGATCTACCGCAAGCTGTTGCGCGAGATCATCGGCCCGCGTCTGTCCTGAGGGGCAAGCCCATGCGTTTCATTCCCGCCGAGCAGGTGCACAGGATCCTCGACTATCCGGCCCTGGTGGACACGCTGTTCGAGGCGCACCGGGGCGAGAAGCCGCTGGTCGACCGCAGCGAGGTGCATCACGAAGCCGGGGAGGGACGCGAGACCTTTCTCAACCTGCCGGCCTGGCTGCCGGGGCGCGCCATGGGGATCAAGATGATCACCGTCATGCCGCAGAACGAAAAGGTCTGGGACCTGCCCACGGTGCATGCGGTCTACCAGCTGTTCGACGGGCGTAACGGAGAGCCGCTGGCCGCGATCGACGGTACCGCGCTGACCCTGCGCAAGACGGCCGCCGATTCCGCACTGGGCGCCAGGCTGCTGGCCCGGGAAGACGCCTCATCGCTTTTGCTGCTGGGCGCGGGCGCCATGGCGCCTCATCTGGTCGAAGCGCATCGCGCCGTGCGGCCGTCGATCACCGAGGTGCGGATCTGGAACCGTACCTTTGAGAAGGCCGAACGCCTGGCCGCGGAGCTCGCCATGCCCGGCGTTTCGGTCGCGCCGGTCGAGGACATCGAGGCGGCGGCCCGGACGGCCGACGTGATCAGCAGCGCGACCAGTTCGACCGAACCCCTGATCCGTGGGGAGTGGCTCAAGCCCGGCTGCCACCTGGACCTGGTCGGCAGTTTCACGCCGGATATGCGCGAGAGCGACGATGAGGCCGTCAGGCGCTCGACCCTGTTCGTCGACTCGCGCTGGTTCGCCATCCATCAGCCGGGCGATCTGGCCCAGCCCATCGCCGACCGGCTGATCTCGGAAGACGACATTGCCGCCGACCTGTTCGAGCTGTGCACCGGCGCGCATGCCGGGCGCGGCTCGGCCGACGAGATCACGTTTTTCAAGAATGGCGGCGGCGCGCATCTTGATCTGTTCACAGCGCTGCACATCGTCGATACGCTCGGCGGCTGACGAAACCCGAAAACCACTCCGGCAGCTAGGGAGGCACGCCCATGCCGACAGCATCCGTAAACGGCATCGATCTGAACTACCGCGTGGACGGGCGCGAGGGCGCCCCGTGGCTCCTGTTCAGCAACTCGCTCGGCACAAACCTCGGCATGTGGGACGGCCAGATCGAAGCGCTGGCGCCGCATTTCCGGATCCTGCGCTATGACAGCCGCGGCCATGGCGCGTCCGGCGCGCCCGACGAGGACTACACGATCGAGCTGCTCGGGCGCGACGCTCTGGGCCTGCTCGATCATCTGGAGATCGGAACGACCTTCTATTGCGGTCTCTCCAAGGGCGGCATGGTCGGCCAATGGCTCGGCGCCAATGCGGGCGAGCGTCTGGAGAAGCTCATCCTCTCCAACACGTCGAGCTACATGGAACCGAAGGAGATCTGGAACGAGCGCATCGCCATGGCGCGCAACCAGGGCATGGACGCGCTGGTCGACACGGTGATCCAGCGCTGGTTCACGTCTGGGTTCATCGATGGCAATCCTTCGGAGGTCGCCCGGGTTCGAGAGATGATCCTGACCTCGCCGAGCCGCGGTTACGCCGGCTGCTGCGCCGCCATACGCGACATGGACCTGCGCGGCATCCTGGCGTCCATTGCGGTGCCGGCGCTCGTCATTGTCGGCGCCGAGGATCCCGCCACGCCTCCGGCGGCGGGCGAACTGATCGCCGAAAGCATCCCCGGCGCCAGGCTGCATGTGATCGAGGACGCGGCGCATCTTTCGAACGTCGAGAAGCCCGCACAGTATCTCGCCGCCATGTCGGACTTCTTCGGCATCTGACACCAAAAATACGCACCAAGGAGACGGTTACCGTGAACAAGGAAGATTTCGACAAGGGCCTGGAGATCCGAAAGTCCGTGCTGGGCGCCGAGTATGTCGAACGCTCGCTCGCCAATGCGGACGACTTCATGCAGGATTTCCAGGAGCTGCTCACCAGCTATTGCTGGGGCGCGGTTTGGGGCCGCGACGGCCTGAGCCGGCGCGAGCGCAGCCTGCTCAATCTCGGCATGCTGGCCTCGCTCGGCCGGCTGGAGGAGCTCAAGCTGCATGTCCGCGGCGCGATCAACAACGGGCTGACGGTGGACGAGATCAAGGAGGCTCTGCTGCAGGTCGGGATCTATGCCGGCATCCCCGCCTCGCTCAGCGCCTTCAAGGCGGCCCAGGCCGTGCTCAAGGAAGACGGCCTGATTTAGGCCGGCGCCCCCGCTCCGTCGCGCCTCAACGTCATCCGTCTCTCCCGCGAACGCGGGAGACCATTGGCCGTTGAGCATCGTGCAGCAACCGCTGTTGGATTCCCGCTTTCGCGGGTGTATTGCGCGAATTACCGGAATTACCCACGCAATTCGTGAATTGCGGGTATGGCGCGAATCCGGCTTATTCCGCCGCGTCCTTCAACTTCGCCA
>JBPCWF010000639.1:0-2716 GCA_051009775.1 Hyphomicrobiales bacterium
GCCCAGATACTTGCCGAAGCTGGTCATGTCGGGGATCACCCCATATTCGCCCTGAAGCCCGGACCGCCCGAGCCGCGAGGTCATGACTTCGTCGAAAACCAGGACACAGCCGGCGTCGTCGGCAAACCTGCGCAGGCCGCGAAGGAAGCCGCTTTCGGCCGGGATCGCACCGCCGCCCCCGGCCATGGGTTCGACCAGGACGGCGGCGACCTCGCCCGCCCGCTCGCCGATCGCATCCATCGTCCGGTCGAGATCGTTATAGACGCCGTAGATGAAATCGAACGGCACGTTCACCCGCTCCGCATAGGGCGCCATGTACAGAACGCCGCCGTGATAGGCGCCCTCGAACACGACGATGGCATCGCGCCCGGTATGCGCCCGCGCGGCGCCCAGCGCCATCAGGTTGGCTTCGGTGCCGGAGTTGGTGAAGCGCACCCGCTCGACCGAGGGAAAGCGCGCGCACATCAGCTGCGCGAGCTCGATTTCATTCAGGTTCGGTCCGCCGAACACGATGCCGTCATCGAGCGCACGATGTGCCGCCGCGATGATCTTGGGCTCCGAATGGCCATAGAGGCCGGCCGAATACTCGCCCAGGAAATCGCAGTATGTGTGTCCGTCGATATCGCTCAGCATTGCGCCTTCCGCGTGCACGACGCGCACGGGATAGGGCGAGAAGTGAATGACCGTGCGGGTATTGCCGCCGGGCAGCACCGTGCAGGCGCGTTCGAACTCGGCAGCGCTTTTCGGCGTGCGCGCGATGAACGCCTGCTCCGCCTCCTCCAGCGCCCGCTGGAGCAGGTCGTTGGGCTGCGCCTCATGCGCCTGTTTGAGATCGGTCTCCGCCATCGCCACGCCCTTCCCTGAGACTTGTCGTCGTCCTGGGCACGCAGTCTATGCGCGGGTAAGGGCAGCGATCAATTATGATCTTCCGGCAGCTTGGGAAGCGGAAAGACCTCGACGCCCTCGTCAATCAGCTCGCGGGCGTCGTCGACGCTGGCTTCGCCGTGAATGCCGCGTTTCTCCGCCTCTTCGTAGTGGATGCGGCGGGCTTCATCGGGAAACTTGTCACCGACATATTCGGACGTCTTCTCGACTTCGTCGCGCATCTGCCGCAGCTGGCGGATGAGTTCGGCCGCCTTGGCATCGCCACTGGCATTTACGGTCGGCACCGACTCCGGCGCGGCGTTCGACTTGGCGGGGATGCCAGGTGCCATCAGCGCCTTGGAGACCTCCTGCGAGCCGCAGACCGGACATGGCACATCGCCTGCCGCGGCCTGCTCGTCGAATGCCGCGCCGTTGCGGAACCACCCGTCGAACTCGTGGCCTTGGCCGCAGATAAGGGAGAACTTGATCATGACGCGAACATCCGCTCGGCCGCGGCGTCGGGGGCGGCGAACCTGCGATCGTGATCGAGGGCCGGAATACGGCTGCGCGCGGTTTCGACCCGTGCCGGATCTATGTCGGCGAAAACAACGCCCTCACCGGTGCCGGCATCGGCCAGAACCTCGCCCCAGGGATCGACGATCAGGCTGCGGCCGTATGTCTTGCGTCCGGCCTCATGCTCGCCGTCCTGAGCCGCGGCCAGGACGAAACAGCCGGTCTCGATCGCCCGGGCGCGCAGGAGCACGTGCCAGTGCGCCTCGCCGGTCGGGCGGGTGAACGCGGAGGGTACGGTGAGGAAATCCGCGCCGGCCTGGGCAAGCGCAAGGTAGAGCGCGGGAAACCGCAGGTCATAGCACACGGTGAGGCCGATCCGGCCCCATGGGAGGTCGGCGCAGACCGCCCGGTCACCGGGAGCGTAGCGGTTCGATTCGCGGTAGCTCTCGCCGTTCGGCAGCGACACGTCGAACATGTGGATCTTGTCGAACCGCGCCACGACCTCGCCGGCGGGCGAGATCAGGAAAGAACGGTTGGCGAGCCGGTCATCGGCGAGCCTGATCGCGAGCGACCCGATCGAAAGCCAGATCCGATGCTCAAGGGCCAGGCCGGCGAGCGCGGCCAAGGCCGGATCGTCGGCCTCCGTGCGCGCATTGGCCATCAGCACCTTGCCGTCCATTTCGATCATGCCGGTCTGCTCGGGCGTCAGCACCAGTTGCGCGCCGCCCCTGGCCGCATCGCCGACCAGGCGGCGCATGGTCGCCACGTTCCGGTCGGCCGAACGGGTTGCGCAGAACTGCACGCAGGCGGCCTTGAATTGGGAGCGGCTGGGTGTCATTGCGAAACCTTACCCGGCCAGCAGGGCATCGAGCTCGCCGCTGTTCTCCAGCGCATAAAGCTCATCGCAGCCGCCGACATGGTGTTCGTCGACAAAGATCTGCGGCACGGAGCGCCCGCCACTGGCGCGCGCCGTCATGGTCTGGCGGGCCTCGGCGCTGAAGCTGACGTCGACCTCTTCATACGCCACGCCTTTCTGCTTGAGCAGCCGCTTGGCGGCAAAGCAGTAACCGCAGAGTTTCGTCGTATATATCGTCACACTTGCCATGAAACATACCGTTTACACTGGAATTCCTTAAATTATCAGCACAAAGCGATATACGCACAACCACCTTTTGATCAAGAAAGATCGGTATTTTCGCGCGAAAGCACCGGCCGGGGGCCGGTTTCAGACATCGATCCGCAACGGATCGACCACCAGGGCGAAGGCCAGCACATCGACCTCGCTGGCACCGGCCGCAAGCAGCGCCGCCGCACAGGCCCCCGCGGTCGCGCCCGTGGT
>JBPCWF010000640.1:0-3568 GCA_051009775.1 Hyphomicrobiales bacterium
GCGGCCGGGTAGGCGGCGATGATCGCGCCGTAGGTGAAGCCGACGATTGCCAGTCCGAGCAGGACCGCGGCTTTGCCGCTCGCGGCCGTCAGCGCAAACAGCGCCACGGCGGAGATCGCCGGCAGGATCACGAGCAGCCGCCGCGTGGAGGTCTTGTCGATCAGCCATCCGCCGGCCAGACCGCCCGCCATGTTGCAGACGGCGATTGTGATCGGCGCGGCGGCCAGCAGTTCCGGCGCCAGGCCGGCGGCCCGGCCGATGCCGGTCGCGTGGCCGATCGCCATCAGCCCGGCGGCGACGCCGGCACCGTATCCGAGCCACAGGACCGGCACCCCCGGCCGGTTGGGGGAGGCGCGCGCCGCACCGCCGGTGCCGCCGGTTTGAAACACTGCCCCGGCCCGGTGCATAAGGCCCGCCGAAAGCGGGATCGCGCTGATCAGCATGGCCGACAGGGCCAGCATGGCCGTCTCGATGCCGCCATATGCGAGGGCGGCCTGAAACATGAGCGGCGAGACCGCGGCGCCGAGCGCATAGCAGGCCGTTACGATGCCCATCGCCAGGCCTTCGCGCCCGGGGTTGGCCTGGGCCGAGATCTGGAGAGCGTAGCCATATCCAAGCCCGTTCGCGCCGCCGTAAAGCAGGCTGTAGCCGAGCCACACGACCGCAAGCGACGGTGCGAATGCAGCGATCGCGGTGCCGGCAGCCGCCGTTGCGCAGAACACCGAAACCAGCAGTGCGGCGGACGCCCGGCCATAGAGACGATGACCGACCAGCACGCCCAGGGTCAGGGCGACGAGCGCGAAGGAATAGGTCGCGCTGACCGAGGCGCGCGATGCATCGAAGCGTGTTTCGAAGGGCTCCAGAAAGACCGAGAACGCGTGCACCGATCCAAGCACGAGGGTCAGCACTGACGATGCGATCAGCACCGTCCGGCCTGCGTGCAGCGTCGTCTCCCGCGATCTCATCATGCCGCTCCAAAGCTTGGCATGATACCGGACATCGTGCCGGCGGGCAGTCGTCATCGTGGGGCAACGCCGCGCGCGCGCCGAATCCTTGTGGCTTGTCGGCGAAATACCGGATATGACGCGGCCATCAGCATGCCTGAAGGGTTGAATTCGTGTCTGTCTTGGTAACGGGCGTCGCCGGCTTCATCGGCAATCATCTCGCCCATCGTCTGCTTGAGGCCGGCCGGTCCGTCGTCGGCCTGGACAACCTGTCGCCCTATTACGACGTGACGCTCAAGCGCGCCCGGCTCGAGCGCCTGCAGTCTTTTGAGAATTTCACCCCGCTCGTGCTCGACCTGTGCGACGCGCAGGCGCTTGGCCGGGCCTTCGGGGAACACAAGCCCGAGGCCGTGCTGCATATGGCCGCCCAGCCCGGCGTGCGCTACAGCCTGGAAGCGCCGGAAGCCTATGTCCAGAGCAACATGGTCGGCTTCGCCAACCTGCTGGAGGCCTGCCGTCACCACCGCCCGCGCCACCTGATCTATGCCTCGTCGAGCTCCGTCTACGGCGCCAACACGAGCCTGCCGTCCAGCACGCACGGCCCCGCCGACCATCCGCTCACCCTCTATGCCGCGTCGAAGCGGGCGAACGAGCTGATGGCCCACAGCTACAGCCATCTGTTCGCGATACCCGCAACCGGCCTGCGCTTCTTCACGGTCTATGGCGAATGGGGCCGGCCCGACATGGCGTTCTTCAAGTTCACCGATGCGATCCTCAACGACCGGCCGATCCAGGTCTATAACGAAGGCCGGATGTCGCGTGACTTCACCTATGTCAAGGATGTCGCCGAGGCGGTCGTGCGGCTGATCGATCACGTGCCGTCGCCCGACGCCGGGTGGCAGCCGCAGGCGCCCGACCCGGCATCGAGCGGTGTCGCGCCGCACCGGGTCTACAATGTCGGCAATGCGACGCCGGTCGCGCTGATGACCTATATCGAGCTGCTGCAGGAGGCCCTGGGCAGGCGCGCCCTGATCGAACTGGCGCCGATGCAGCAAGGCGAGGTGAAGGACACCTGGGCCGACACCAGGGATCTGTCCGAGCTGATCGGCTATACGCCACAGACCCCGGTCGAGACCGGCATCGCCAGGTTCGTCGTCTGGTACAAGGACTATTACGGCATCTCGTAACCGGCGAACCGCGCTCCGGCCCTAACGGTTCGTGAACGCGGCCCGGCCCGAAACCCGGTCGCCGCGTTAACGAGTCGAAGGTTTAGAGAACAAACGCGGCCCGAATCGCTGACTCGCCGATCTTCGCCTTTTGTTCGATTCAACATGTCGCGCCATCGGCCTCCAGCGCCACAAGAATTGGTTTGCACACTGTCGGAAACGAACGCTCGACAATTTGGCTTCGGGCGTCTTCGGGGCCGCGCGTTAACATGTCTGTTCCGAATTGAAACAGTCCCGCCGCCGCCGTCTCACGACAGGCTTTCGAGCACCGCGTCCTCGGTATCCAGCGGAAAGATCGGCCGGCGCAGCCGGTCATAGGTCAGGATCGAATTGTCCGATGTGGTGACGCCCGCACCGTCCAGGGTGAAATGCGCGGCGAGGTCCGGCTGTATCGGTGCAAAGCCCGCCCGGTAGTGTATGCGCGACTTCAGCAGGATATAGCGGCAGGCGAGGGGATCGATGCCGTTCTCCGACAGGATACCGGCGTCCCACGGCTCATGGTGGGTCGAGGTCACGACGATCTTCATGGCGCCCGTGTCGAGCACCGCCGTTGGGCCGGTGTCGACCGTGATGCCGGTATACATCGGTCCGCGCACAACCCAGCGGCCGGCGGAGAGACTTGCGACAGTGCCGGTAAGTTTCAGCGGCCGGCCATCAAGCCCGAGCGCCGGCATGGCGGTCTTGCCGCCGAGTTCGAGTGTCACTTCGGCGCCTTCTCCGGCGGCATGCATCGCCGCGGCCGCCTGCGGGTCGAACACCGCCGCCACGGCGACGCCCTCCAGCCCGGCATCGCGCACGGCCTCGATCACGGCCATCACGTCGGACGTGCCGCCGGAGCCGACATTGTCGGCATGGTCGAGCAGGATAACCGGCGCCGTGCCCATGCGCCGCGCCTGCTCGATCGCCTCGCCGATCGGGCGGTGGCGGTAGACAAGCTCGCCGCGCGCCGCCCAGCAGGCGTCGAACAGCGTCTTCGCCGCGGCCTCGGCCGCATCGCGGTCACCGTCGGCAATGGCCACCACGGAGGCACCTGCATGTTCCACGTCCGCCATGGGGAATCCGCCGAACACGGTGGCGGCAAGAATGCCGTGGTCGCGTTCCAGCTCGCGCGTCAGATCCTGCAGGCCCCGCATCGGCTGGTCGGCGGTTCCCATCCGCAGGGTCTGCGCCAGGACCGGCACCTGGCGCCAGGCCGTGACCGGATCGGTCCTGCCCTCGAGCTTGTCCCACATGACCTCGCCGATCTGCCGGCCGACGTCATACATGTCGGTGTGGGGATAGGACTTGTAGCCGATCAGCACATCGCAACCGGAAACGATGTCATCGGTCAGGTTGGTGTGCATGTCGAATGTGGCGCAGACAGGCAGGTCCGGTGCGAGCGTCCGGATATGCTTCAAC
>JBPCWF010000641.1:0-3433 GCA_051009775.1 Hyphomicrobiales bacterium
TCCTCTCCCGGCCACATTGAGTGCGCCAAAACAACAACGCCTATTTGGCGTCCGCCTTGGGTTGAGCTTCGACCGGCCGCATCTTCTCCTGCAGGTTGATCACCCGCTGGCCAATGGCAACCATCGCATTGCCGATCTCCGAAAGCGTCTGCATCTGGTTGTTCTCGGCCAGAGAGAGCACCTTTTTCATATCGGCTTCGAGCTTGCTCATGCGGTTGTTGAGAGCGGCTTCCTGCTCATCCAGCATCCGCACCAGCTCGACGATGCGTTCCTCGGCAAGTTCTTCCGTAGGGCCGACCAGAATCTCCCGGATCATGTTCAGTTCGTTCTTTTTCTCCGAGATTGTGTCGGTCAGCAAGGGATTGGTGGGGGCCGGCTGTACGACTTCAACCGGGCGGTCCGCTTCCTGCTTCTTGGTTGTGTTCATTTGGGACAACACTCCATGTGTAAGCAACAAACTCTACGCGTGAGCAATTCGTATGCCAATCATAGTTGATGGACACCGTAAACAAGCACGATTTCAGGTGGATTTAAAGCGTTTCTCTGCAACCTCCATGTGGTTAAATTGACGCCTCTTCCAGACCGCGTCCTTCTTCTTTTCGAGACTGGAACGTACGGTGTCTGCTTTGCTCCGGGGCCATGCGTTTCGCAGCCAGGGCAGGCAGATTGCCGGCAATGGAAAGACCCTTGAGGAGCGGTTTGGCATTCTTGGTTTTGATCTGCTTGCGGCGTATCTTGCTGGTTGAACGAGAGTCCGATGACACAGCAGACCTGCCTATTCATCAGCCATTCCGCGACCGACCACGAAGCGGCCGCCATGCTGTGCGCCGCGCTCGAGGCCCGCGGGCTCAAATGCTGGATTGCGCCGCGCGACATCCCAGCGGGCGGCGACTACGCCGAGGCGATCATCTCCGCGATCGGTGCGTCGGACGCCATGGTCGTCCTGTTTTCCGAGCGCGCCAACGGTTCCCAGCACATCCGGCGCGAAGTCGAACGTGCGCTCAACTATGAAAAGCGCATCTGCCCGGTCACCATCGACAATGCCAGGCTGACCGGCGCCCTGGATTATTTCCTGGCGACCCTGCAATGGACCGACGCATCGGCGGCACCGCTCGACCAGGCGATCGCGCGGGCGGCCGATCAGCTACATGCCACCCTGACCCAACCGGCCGATGGGCCTGCGAACACGTGGGCCGCAGTGCCGGCAGCTCCGAAACCGGCACCTGCGGCCGATCTGGTGGTGCGCCCCGTGGAGATCGTCGGCGAGGAGAGCGGCGCGGCACTGTGGCTCAAGAACAGGGTCGAGCGCACACTGGTGGAGTTCCTGGGGGCACAGGGGCTGACCGTCATGCATCGCGCCGACACGGAGCCGGCCGCGGGTTCGGCCAAACACGAGCTGAACGGCAGCATCGTCGCCGAGGGCGACGGCGCGACCATCGCTGTGTCGCTCTACCGGCAGGACAAGGTCAAGGCCTCGGCCACGCTGAGCGGGCATGAGGACGATCTGCGCGCCATCGAGGGGGCTTTGGCGGAAGCCCTGTTCTACGGCATGAGCGTGTCGCCCCGCTCGCTTCGCCACACGCCGCGCAAGAAGAAACCGACGCAGGCCGTTGAAGCCTTTGCCTTCTACCTGGAGGCGCGGCGTGCCTTCACCGCGGGCAGGGCGGATGCCGCCCTGGCGCTTCTGGACCGGGCGCTCGGCATCGACAAGGGCTTCGCCATGGCTCATTGGGCCAAGGGCGAGATACACGCCGCTCTTGGCAACCAGGCGGAGCAGGAAGACGCCAAGCGCGAGGCGACGCGGATCGACGCCGACCACCCGAAGCTGCCGATCCATCTCAGTCCGACCAATCCGATGCCCTCGCTGTTCGCCGCGCTGCAGCGCGCCAAATGGAGCCGGATCGCCGATGGCCTGGGCTGGTTGCACACCGAACTGCCGAGTTACGATCTGACCGTTTATGCCTGGGCGGTGGATCCGACCCGTTTCCGCATCGAAACCGCCGCACAGCTGGAGGATACCGGCTCGACCGCCACCGACATCCACCAGGCCAGCGGCGCGCTTCTCACCGTCGCCGGCGGCTTCTACGAAACCGACGCCAAGTACCGCCTGTCGCCGGCTGGAATGCTGGTGGTCGACGGGCTCGTCCTCAACGGCTTTGTCGAAGGCGCGGGCTCGGGCCTGATACTGGCGAAAGACGGCACCGTCGGCATCGACTGGGCGCGCGCCCATGCCGATGACCCGGACCTGTGGAGCGCCATTCAGGCGGGTCCGATGGTGGTCGATCCCGGCGGCATCAACGGCATCAACAGCAACGACTACAACCGCCTGAGCCGGCTTGCGGTCGGGCTTGCCGACGGGCATGTCATCTTCGTTGCGGTCAGGAGCGAGCAGGAGGGTCTCAGCCTCTACGAACTGGGCGAGATCCTGTCGCGCAAGAAGCAGCAGGGCGGTTTCGGCTGCGAGCGCGCGCTCAATCTGAGCGGCGGGCCGACCAGCCAGGTCTCGTTTCACCACGGTAGCCACAACCTCGACATCGCCGGCCTGTGGCCGCTCCAGAACGCGTTGATCGTAAAGCCACACTAGATGTCAACGGAGCGATTCCAGTTTGAATGCTGCGAGGGTGTGACCCAACAATCACGGTGTCCTTGGGATCAATTCCCAATACAACAATGGGGCGGCGGATCAGCTGAATACGAACATTCTCTAAGCGACTTCACGTTGGGCCACGGGTCAATATTCGTGAGAGCCGTGTAGTTCGCGTACGACACAATCTTTCGCCATATTTGGTCCATAGCCTTCCTTGGTAAGAAGTCTAAATTTGCGAGCAATCGATCGTCACACGTATAAATAGAAAGTGTAGTTGGGGGCCTGGTAGAAGTAATGGCCGCCAGTGCGTGTTCGCTTCTCCAGGTATATATCTTCCTTCCCTTCGCCACTTCCAGATTTCTTCAGACTACCAATGATCGGGAGCGCGATATTGTGCCGACGTGCTCGCGTTTAGAGGTTTGTGTTAGTGGGGTAAGCGGCATGCACGAGTGCTTCCACTCGTCATCCAGATTGTCTGACCAGAAAACGGGCAAGCACCGTACCCTGACCTGTCTTGTTTGTGTGTGCGGTCTGTTCCTTTTTGAGTCCAACGGAATGTCGGCGCTCTCCGCATCGGCGGACCGCAGCGAATATGCCGGTGTCGTGGACTCACTGAATGGTCAAACGATCAGAGCCGTGCACATCGAGTTGGGACTGATCTGGTTTAATCCCCGCTCCGTCACCGTGAATGCCGGCGAGACCGTCCGTTTCGTGCTGCACAACACGACCGAGCAGGTGATCCACGAATTCACCATCGGCTCTGCGAACATGCAGCTTGGGCGGCGCGAACTGATCGAAGAAATGAGTGAGGCAACGCCGCTTGAGGCGCGCGTTCACAACAGCAGT
>JBPCWF010000642.1:0-2952 GCA_051009775.1 Hyphomicrobiales bacterium
GGACCGTAGCGCGACCCCGCGGCCTGCATGACGCCCGCGGCATCGATACTGATGTGACGCTCGCCGCCCATCGGATTGGCTCGGGACGCAGCGACGTGGAGGATGAACTCGACCCGGCCCGTGTCCAGAAGATAGGCCGCCAGCGCCGACAACACCCCGCCGGTGGCCGCCTTGTGGCGCACGTCCGGGTCGGCGGCATGGCCCAGCATAATGCGCAGATAGGGACCCCAGACCCGGTCGACGGTGGTTTCCGGCGCGATCAGGGCCTCGGGCAGCCCTTCGATACGGGTCGCGGGACAGACGTCGTAGATCCGGTCCACGGTCTCATGGTCGAGGTCGCCCCGGATCACCGGACGCTCGTGGCCCTGCGGCGTCATGGCCATGCGCACACGCTCCGGCCCGGCAACGCTCTGGCACAGGCCGCAGCCGATGCACAGTCCGTGTTCGGAGATCCGGTTCAACCGTTGCTCCGGCGTGAGGCCGGGGTCGCGACCGCTCATTCCGCAGCCCTGCCCGCGCCGTCCGACGCGGCCGCGAATTGGGCCGCCGAGGCGCCCGAGAGCCGGCCGAACACCGCGCCCGAGGTCAGGCCGGTGCCGCCTGGATAGTTCATGTAGAACAGGCCGCCGACCAGCTCGCCCGCCGCATAGAGGCCGGGGATCGGCTGAAGATCGGTGTCGAGCACGTTGCCGGACGTGTCGATGCGCAGGCCGCCGAAGGTGAAGGTCACGCCGCAGGTCACCGCGTAGGCCTCGAACGGCGGAGTGTCGATCCGGTTGGCCCAGTTCGACTTTGGGATCTCGAGACCCGGCGTGTTGCGCCCGTCCTTGACATTGGGATCGAACGGCACGTCGGTTGCCACCGCATCATTGTAGCCGGCGATGGTGTCGCGCGCCCGCTCCGCGTCGACGCCGTCGAGCTTTGCCAGCAGCTCTTCCAGGCTGTCCGCCGCCGCCCTGGTGACCTGGCGGATGCGGTACTCGTCGCGCAGCAGGTGGGCGACCTTGGCGTCGAAGATCTGCCAGGCGAACTGGCCGGGCTGGCTCAGGATGACGCCGCCATATTTGGCATAGGTGTAGTTGCGGAAGTCGGCGCCCTCGTCGACGAAACGCCGGCCCTCGGCATTGATCATGATGCCGAACGGATAGGAGTGTTTCTGGAAGCCGTCGCCGACTGCGATGTCGCCGAACTCCGGCGCGTTGCGGTCCCAGCCGACCGCATGGCAGCCGGACCAGTGGCCGCGCGGTGCTGCGCCGATATCGAGCGCCATGCGGATGCCGTCGCCGGTGTTGAACCTTGTGCCGCGCACCTTGGCGAGGTCCCAGCCCGGCCCCAGATAGCGGGCGCGCCAGGCGGGATTGGCCTCGAAGCCGCCCGACGCGAGCACGACCGCGTCCGCGGCGAGATCGGCGTGGCGTCCGTCCTGCCGGACCCGGACACCGGTTACACCACCGTCGTCATGGATCAGCGCCGTGGCGCGGGCGCCGTAGCGGATCTCGACACCGGCCTCGAGCGCCGCCGCGGTCAGGGCGTCGACAAGGCCCGGCCCGCCGCCCCAGGCCTCGACCGTGAGCCCGCCCCAGAATTTGAACCGGCCGTCGACCTTGAACGCCTGGCGGCCCCAGATCGGCACGAAGCGCACGCCCTTGCCCTGCATCCACAGGAGGGTTTCATGGCTGCGGCGGACCAGCAGCTCGACCAGATCCGGGTCGCAGCGGTAGTCGGTGACCCGGCCCATATCGTCGAAGAACTGGTCTTCCGTGTAGGATCTGAAATCGGTGTTGGCGATTTCCTCAGGCGTGAGATCGGGCATCAGCGCCTTGAGATCGTCGATGCCCGCATAGGCGACGCGGATCGCACCCGCCGTGAACCGGCTGTTGCCGCCGGCCTCCTCGCGCGGCGCCCGTTCGAGCACGACGATCTTCCGCGCGCCATGATCGCGCGCCGAAAGCGCCGCGCAGAGCGCCGCATTGCCGCCGCCGACGATGATCACGTGAGACACGCCGAAACTCCCCAGTGCCAGGGCCAATCAACATTCATGGTTATGGCGCGGAAACCGTATCAAACGCGCGCGCATTGCGAAGTGAAAACTTTTCAGCGGGCTTTGTTGCGTGCCCGTGCCGGCGGGACGAATTTACCGTCATGTGTCAAAGAGTTCTCAAATCGCCGCGGACAGCGCTATAACGGGACCATGGTCGATACCGCGCATAGTAACCAAGAGCCGTCTCCCTGGGTCACCCGTTTCGCGCCACTGGCGCCGAAGCTGCTGCCGGTGCTGGACGTCGCCTGCGGCGACGGGCGCCACACCCGCTTCTTCCGCCATCGTGGCCTCAGGGTCACCGCAACCGACATCGATCTGTCGGGCATCATGGACCTGGAAGCCGATGACGGCGTCGAGCTGATTAACCGCGACCTTGAGGATGGCTCACACTGGGCCTTCGGCACCCAGACGTTCGGCACGGTGGTGGTGACCAACTATCTGCACCGCCCGCTCCTGCCGCCGATGGTCGCGACCATCGCCCATGGCGGCATCCTGATCTACGAGACCTTCGCGCTCGGCAACGAGGCCCATGGCGGGCCGTCCAATCACAACCATCTCCTGAAGGCGGGCGAGCTGATCGACGCGGTGCGCGGCAAGCTCCAGATCGTTGCCTATGAGCACGGCCGGATCGAGGTGCCGGCGCCCGCGGTGGTGCAGCGCATCTGCGCGATCAACGGCGGCCTGCCCTACCCGGTCATGCCGAAGGAAGACTGATAGTTTTGCCGATCGTGTCGAGATAGCATTCGAGGAAGCGGTTGATGTCGCGGGTCACCGACGACCCGAAGCGGGATAGGCATAATCGTCAAACGTCTGCGGGACGAAGCAGTCGAACGCCTGCAACGGCTTTTCGGGCACACCGCCGCTCAGATACTCGGCGGCGTAACGGCCGCGGTCGAGCCGCTCCGCGACTT
>JBPCWF010000643.1:0-6813 GCA_051009775.1 Hyphomicrobiales bacterium
ATGGGCACCCTGGCCGTATGGAGAATGACGTATCGTCCGGTTCTCTTGATCATTCGTCCAAAGCGCCGATATGTTCGGAGAGCCTGCGCTATATATGGACAGGGCCGAACGAGGATGCAGACATGGATCTGTTGAGCGATGTGCTGGCGCTCCTGAAACTCAAGGGGACGCTCTATTTCAGGACGGAGTTCTCGCCGCCCTGGGGTCTTGCGGTTCCGGAATTCGAGAATGTCGCACGGTTTCATTTCGTCCATCGCGGGCGCTGCTGGCTCAATGTCGCAGGCGCCGGCGCACCACTCCTGCTCGAGCAAGGCGACCTGGCCATTGTGACCAGGGGCAACGCCCACCGGCTGAGCGATCCCGCGGACACCGATGCGCTCACGGTCGATCAGGTGGTCGCCGATGCGGGTTTCACCGGCGAAGGCGCGCTGGTTTATGGCGAACCGGGCGCCGGACATGAAACCCAGCTAATTTGCGGTCATTTCGCCTTCGACGCATCGGCCAGCCATCCGCTGCTCGACGCACTGCCCCGGCATATTCACATCAGGGGCTATGCCGAAGTCGCCGACCCCTGGCTCGACCAGACGTTGAGGCTCATCGGTTCGGAGGCCGGCCGTGCGCAGCTCGGGGGCGACCTGATCGCGCTGAAACTGTCGGAGATCATTTTCGCCCAGGCGATCCGCACCTACCTGAACACGGACGGGCGCAAGCGGCAGGTCTTCGCGGGCATCGCCGATCCGCATATCAGCCGGGTGCTTCAGGCGATACACACATCGCCGTCGGAGAACTGGGCGCTTCCGGACCTGGCGAGAATCGCCGGCCTGTCGCGGTCGGCCTTCGCCAGCCGGTTTCACCAGCTCATGAGCATGACGCCGCTGCAGTACCTGACGCAGTGGCGCATGCAGGTGGCGCGCCGGCTGCTGGTCGACACCGACGCTCCGATGATCAGAGTGGCGGAGAGCAGCGGCTATCAGTCCGAGGCGTCGTTCGGCCGGGTGTTCAAACGGCATTTCGATGTCGCGCCCGCGACCTATCGCAGAGCGCGCCGCCAGCGGCCGCAAGCGGCGCACGCATGACACCGCCGGACCAAAGCGCCGAGCCGCGTTTCGACATCACGCTGAGGCGCGCCTACGAACCCCCCGAACAGGATGGATGTACGCGCATCCTGGTCGAGCGGCTGTGGCCGCGCGGGGTGTCCAAGCAGAAGGCGGCGATCGACCATTGGGTGCGCGACGCGGCGCCGAGCACGGAGCTGCGCAAATGGTACGATCACATCCCCGGGCGGTGGCCGGAGTTCCAGCGGCGCTACATCGCCGAGCTCGAGGCCAACGAGGATGCGGTGCGGCAGCTGATGGCGGTCTGCGACGAAGGCCCCTGCTGCTTCGTGTTCGCCGCGCGCGACGTGGAACGCAATAGTGCCGTAGTGCTCAAAGCCTATCTGGACGGGCTGAGCGATTGAGGTTGGCCCGACGCAGCCCCTCACCAAAATCAGGCTTCGCCTCTTTGCTTGCGCCGGCGCAGGTGTCATTCTGATTGGCGACCGAACTGATTGGCGATCAAACGATCACGACGGTTCTGCAAATGGGGCAGCACAGGCATGACGACACAGCGTACGGGACCGGTTTCAAGCCACTTCGCCGGGGACTATCAGGAGGCGCGTGAGAAATTCATCGATGCCGCCAACCTGGCTGGCGGCGATGTCCGCGGCTATCCGCATCCGATGCGCGGTCCGGACGGCGAGGAGCTTGCCCTGGACCTCGCCTGGTTTGGCCCGGACGACGCCACGGCCGCGGTGATCGTCGCGTCGGCGACCCATGGGGTCGAGGGCTTCTGCGGATCCGGCTGTCAGGTCGCCGCGCTTGAGGCGGGCCTCCATCACGTCCTGCCCGGCGGGGCCGCGCTTGTGATGGTGCATGCCCATAATCCTTACGGCTTTGCCCATATACGCCGGGTGACCGAAGGCAATATCGACCTCAACCGCAATTTCCTGGATTTCTCCGCGCCTCTGCCGGACAACCCCGGCTATGCGGAGGTGCATGCCTGGCTGACGCCCGCCGACTGGGGCGGACCGGAGCATGCGGCCGCCGATCAGGCGATTGATGATTACATTGCAGCCAATGGATTTCCCGCCCTGCAAACCGCCGTGGCGGAGGGCCAATGCGGGTTTCCGGACGGCCTGTTTTACTGCGGGTCGGAACCGACATGGTCGCGCGTCACCATCGAGACCATATGCGCAACGGTGCTATCGGGGCTGGAGCGGGCTGTCCTTCTCGATCTGCACACAGGGCTCGGGCCCAGGGGTTATGGCGAGCTCATCGTCTCGGGCAGCGGCGGCCGCGATGAGCTGGAGCGCGCCCGGGCCTGGTTCGGCGGCGATGTGAAGGGTATCAGCGAATCCGTGTCGACCGTGACGCTCGACGCCACGGTGGGCGACGGCTATTTCCGTGCGCTCAGCACGCACGAAGTCACCGCGGTCACGATCGAATACGGCACCGTGCCGGTGACCGACGTGATGACGGCGCTCAGGGCGGAGAACTGGCTGCACCATCACGGCGACGTGCAGTCCGCTCAAGGCCGCGAGATCAAGGCAATGCTCCGGGACGCCTTTTACGGCGACGACGACCCCTGGCGCCTCGCCGTCTGTCAGCGCGCGGAGCAGGTCATCGGACAGGCGATTACGGGCATATCGGACTAGCGACGAACAGCCCGCTCGCCGTATATTGTTTCATCGCTGCCGGACGGGTGCTCCAACCATAGGCCGGCAGTTCGAGACCGGACAGCATGTTCACGCTTTCGACCCGCATGAAGCTCATCCTGATCGCCATCCCGATCGGATTCGGCATGTTGAGGCTTGCCGGCTGGACGGCCGAGTATCTGTGGTTCGAAGCTCTGGGCTATGCCAGCGTATTCTGGACGGTTCGGGAGCTCGGTGTCGTGTTCTTCGTCATGGCATTCGTCGCGGCGCTTGCCTATTTCTGGATCAACCTACACATCTTCATCCGGCTGGCGGACCTGAGCGGAATTGTCGCCGCAATAAACGCCCAGTTCACCGGTCAATTCGGGCCGCCGTTCCCCTCCTCCCTGCAAAGCAGACTGGCCGGCAGTGCACGCCCCAAAACGCCTCTGGTGCTTATTGGCGCGGCGGTGGCGATCGCATTCATCTTCGGCGTCTATTTCTATAACCGGTGGGATATGCTGCTGCGGTTCTGGTGGTCACAGCCATTCGGCGAGCTCGATCCGATCTACGGCCGCGACATCGGATTCTATCTGTTCGAACTGCCGCTTTTCGAACTCGTCCAGAACAGCCTTCTGACCGCAAGCGTGCTGACTTCGGCTCTGGTTTGGCTCGGCTATATCTCTGCCGGGGACTTCCCGTCAGACTGGCGGCGGATGCTGGATGCCAGGGCGGCAGTTCTGTGGCACGTTCTGGCCAACCCCGTCGTCTACCTGCTCGCGCTCGCCTGGGGCTTCTATCTCGATCGCTATGAACTGCTGCAGTCGACCCGGGGCATCGTCAACGGCATGGGCTACACGGACCATCTCGTCGTGCTACCAGCAATATGGATCGTGCTCGGAGCCACCCTCGCATTTGCCACAATGTTGCTGATCACGCCGTTGCACAGGCGGCGCATGTATCTCCTGGTTGCGTTGATCGGCTATCCGGCGGTGCTTGTGCTGGGTCTGTCGGTCGTTCCCGGCTTTGTGCAGGGGTACGTGGTCGAGCCGAACGAACTGGAACTGGAGAAACCCTACCTGCGGCATCACATTGCATTAACCCGTAAGGCCTTCCAGCTTAATGACGTGGATGAACGCTCCTATGAGGCGTCCAAGAACCTGACGCCGGCGGTGCTGTCTCAGAATCAGCAGACCATTGACAACATTCGGGTGTGGGACTGGCGGCCGCTGAGCCAGACGCTGCGCCAACTCCAGCAGATCAGAACCTATTACCAGTTTGGCGACGTCGACGTGGACCGCTACGAGTTCGGTGGCGAATACCGGCAGGTCATGCTGACCGCACGCGAACTCTCCGGTACGCTTCCGGGCAAGGCCGAAACCTGGCTCAACCGCCGCCTACAATACACCCACGGCTACGGCCTTGCCATGAGCCTCGCATCCGAGAAGACCCGGGAAGGTAGCCCGGTCCTGATGGTCAAGGACGTACCGCCGCACAGTGAGGGCGGCCATACCGTTGAGCGGCCCGAGATCTACTACGGCGAGAACATCCCCGGCCACCGGCTGGTCGCAACGGCGGTTCGCGAGTTCGACCATCCCAAGGGCGATCAGAACGTCTATACCAGCTACGGCGGTACCGGCGGTGTGACCGTTGACACCTTTTGGCGACGGCTGCTGTTCGCGTGGCACCGGTCCGACGTGAACATCGCGATCACCTCCTATATCACGCCGCAAAGCCGTCTCCAGTTCTGGCGCGATGTCAAGGATCGCGTCGGCCGGATTGCGCCCTTCCTTCTGCTCGACCAGGACCCTTATCTCGTGCTGAGCAAAGGGCGGCTCTACTGGATCCAGGACGCCTATTCGATTTCATCCCAGTTTCCCTATTCGGAGCCCTACAAGGCCGAGTTCAACTACATCCGAAACTCGGTGAAGGCGGTGATCGACGCCTATAACGGCGACGTCACGTTCTACGTCATCGACAGCAACGATCCGGTGCTGGCCGTGTATCGGGCGGCGTTGCCCGTTCTTTTTCGCAACCTTGCAGAGATGCCTGAAGACCTGCGGCGGCACCTGCGCTATCCCCAGGACCTGTTCGAAGCGCAGGTCGCAAAGTACAGCACCTTTCACATGACCGTGCCGCAGGTGTTCTACAACGGCGAGGACCTTTGGGCCGCGCCGCGGGAGAAGTATGGCGGCCGGATCATCGAGATGAAGCCCTATTACGTGCTGATCAGGCTGCCCGGTGAAACCGAGCTTCAGTTTCTTCTCATGACGCCTCTGACCCCCGCCAACCGCGACAACATGATCGCGTGGATGGCCGCACGCAGCGACCTCCCGGACTACGGTCAGCTGCTGGTCTACAAGCTACCCAAGGAGCGGCTCATTCTCGGGCCGATTCAGGTCGAGGCAACCATCGATCAGGACACGATCATATCGCAGCAGCTTTCCCTGTGGGACCAGCGCGGCTCACGCGTGATCAGGGGCAGCCTTCTCGTGATTCCGATCGATCAGTCCTTCATTTATGTCGAACCCGTCTACCTTATCGCGGAGAACTCGGCTATCCCGCAGCTGAAACGGGTGATCGTCAGCGACGGTGAGAAACTCGCCATGGAGCCGACGCTGAGAAAGTCGCTCAACGTCGTCTTCGGTATTGACGCGGAACGACCACCAACGGCGCCTTCGCGAGAACAAAGCGATGCGCTTGGCGAAGCGAGGGAAGCGCTCAAGACCGCGGAAGAGGCTTTGCGCACCGGCGATTGGTCACTGTTCGGCCGTGCCATGCAGCAGCTTAAGGAGTTCCTCGGCGAGTAGAGTTCGGTTGCTCGGCTGCGGGGCCTCAGCCCTCGAGCGGATACATCAGGTCCGACAGATTGGGCGGGCGAAGCCCGGCACGTTTCATCATGCGCTTGAGTTCGTCGTTCTTTGCATTCCAGGCCTCACCATAGTTACGCAATGGGCGGTAGACCTGCGTTTCGCCGTCGGTCTCAAAGTAGTGCGCACGAATGTCTTCCAATGTATCCACGCCCCAGTCGCTGATTTCGACGTAGCAGAATTTCAGGCATCTGATTTGCTTCCAAAGTCTGAACACCAGAAGCAACAGGACAACAAAGACGAACACCAGCCCCATGGCCTGCCAAAGCTCTAAACACATGCCGCAACCCCTGGGTCCATTGCGGGAGAACCCACAACCCCAAGTTTACACCAGTTTGTCACATCAACGTATCATTTTGGAGTTGAGCTTCGAAAGCCTGTTTCGCACCAGGGCATCGTTCCTTCACGCTGGATCATTCGACCGGTCTTTTGCATCTGCCGGCGAGGCAAAGCCCATGCCGCGGTCCGGCTGACCGCAAGTGACTGGAACTCGCATCGCGGCTCACGCCCTACGCTCAGCCACACGGACTGATTTGGCGCCATCAAAGATCCGATATGAAGGTCGGTTGGCCCTGGCTAGCTGTTTAGCCCTCGAGCGGATACATCAGGTCCGACAGGTTGGGCGGGCGAAGTCCGGCCCGTTTCATCATGCGCTTGAGTTCGTCGTTCTTGCCATGCCAGCCATCACTATAGTGACGCAATGGCCGGTAGACCCCCGTTTCGCCGTCGGCCTCGAGATAGTGGGCGCGAATGTCTTCCAACGTATCCACGCTCCAGTCGCTGATTTCGATGTAACAGAACTTCAGGCACCTGACCTGCTTCCAAAGGCGAAACACCAGGAAGAACAGAAGCGCCAGAATGACCATCAGCAACACCGTTTGCCATGGTTCAACGCACATGCCGCTAACCCCCGACCCCTTTGCGGAAAAACCCGCTTATCCGAAGGATCATGTCATTAGCATACAAATATATTGCCTTTAACCCCTGTACTCCGGAGTTTGATTTGTGCGCGGAGCGGTAGTGCGCTCAGGTCAGACCCGCGTAATCGATCGGCTGATGCCGGTCGAGGGCGCGGTCGACAGCGGGCATGGGGTATTTGAGGCCCGAGCCGCAATTGAACAGAACCGCGCGTTCGTCCTTGCCGACACGGCCGTCGGCGACCGCACGCTTGTAGGCGGCATAGGTCGCAGCCCCTTCCGGGCACAAGAGAAGGCCGTCCGCATTGGCGACTTCGACCCGGGCAGCGTCGATCACGTCGTCGTCGACCGC
>JBPCWF010000644.1:0-4128 GCA_051009775.1 Hyphomicrobiales bacterium
AATCGATCCGGGCCAACCGCCGGGCGTTTCTCGGCGGTGCAAGCGCCTTTGCCGTCGGGGTTACATTTTTTCCGCGCGGCGCCCTGTCGGAAGAAGAGAAAAAGCTCAGCTTCTACAACTGGGACACCTATATCGGCGAGACCACGCTGGCCGATTTCAAGACGGCGACCGGCATCGAAGCCAAGATGGATCTCTATGCCGACAATGACGAACTGTTCGCCAAGCTCAAGGAAGGCAATCCGGGCTATGACGTGATCGTGCCGACCAACGACATGGTCGAGCGTATGATCAAGGCCGGCATGCTCGACACCATGGATCATTCCAAGATCCCCAATATGAGCAATCTTGAGCCGGCCTTCCAGGACGCCAATTTCGATCCGGGCCGCAAGCACTCGGTGCCTTATATGTGGGGCACGATCGGCGTCGGCTTCCGCAAGAGCAAAATCGAGGGCGTGCCGGCGAGCTGGAAATGGCTCTACGACTCCGACAAACATTCCGGCAAGGTTGCTTTGCTCGGGAGCAGCAACACCGTGGTTCAGCATGGCTTGAAGTATCTCGGCCATTCGCTCAATGACACAGATCCCGCTCACATCAAGCAGGCCGAAGAGCTCATCATCGCACAGAAGAAGCACATCAAGGTGTTCGCCAACGACAACGGTCAGGACCTTCTGGCGTCCGGCGAGGTCGATATTGCGCAGGAGTGGAACGGCGACATTCTGCAGCTTATGGGCGAAGACAAGGATATCGGCTGGGTCGTGCCGACCGAGGGCGGCGTGCTGTGGCAGGACTGCATGTGCATCCCGAAGGACGCACCGCATCCACAGAACGCCCATGCCTTCATCAACTTCGTCCTGGATGCCAAAGTGGGTGCGGCGATTGCCGACTTCATCCAGTACGCGACGCCGAACGGCGCGGCGAAAGCGCTTATGAAAGACGCCTACACCAAGCATCCTGCGATCTTCCCGACCGAGGAGACCCTGGCCAAATGCGAGCCGGCTCTCTATCTCGGCGAAGACGTGCAGCGTATGCTTGACGAAGCATGGACCAGAATCCAGGCCGCTTAAGCGCGTGATCCTGTATGGTACTAATCGTTTCCCGGCCGGCTGAGCGCGCCGGCCGGGGAGCGAATTCTTCAAGTTGGGCGCAGGGGGCCTGACTTAATGGAAAGCTGGAAGACCAACAAGATGGTGTTCTGGGTGATGTCCGCACCCGGCACCTTCTGGCTCGTTGTCTTCTTTCTGGCGCCGCTCGCGCTGATCTGGGCAATGAGCTTTGGCGAGAAGACCGGCATTCTGACGGTCGACATCACCTGGACGCTCGACAACTACATCCGCTCGGCCGAAGCGGTGTATCTCAAGATCATCTGGAAATCGCTGTGGATCAGCGTCCTTGCGACAGTTTGCTGCCTGGCGATTGCCTATCCGATCGCCTTTGTCATCAGTTTCGCTCCGAGCAAGTGGAAACCGCTCCTCCTGCTGGCGGTCATCCTGCCGTTCTGGATCAATCTGCTGATCCGCACCTACGCGCTGATCGCCGTGTTCAGAACCCGGGGCTACGTCAATTTCGGCCTGGAATGGGTGTGGGAAAAGGCCAATGCGGTCCTCGCCTTCATCGGGCTCGGCAGTTTCCAACTGCTCGGAGCGCAGTTCGAACCCCTGCCGCTGCTCTACAACAATTTCGCGGTGATCGCGGGGCTGGTCTACGTCTTCATGCCGTTCATGGTGCTGCCGCTCTACGCCAATATCGAGAAGCTCGATAAATCCTTCCTGGAAGCCAGCCTTGATCTCGGCGCCGGCCACTGGCGCACGTTCCGCTCCGTCGTCGTGCCGCTCACCATGCCGGGCATCATCTCCGGCATCATCCTGGTGTTCATTCCCTGTCTCGGGACGTTCCTCATTCCCGATCTGCTCGGCGGCACCAACGCCCAGATGATCGGCAATGTCATTGAGCGCCAGTTCAAGTCGGCCAATGACTGGCCGTTCGGCTCCGCGCTGTCGTTCCTGCTCATGTATGCGACCTTCGGCGCGCTCGCTCTGCGCGCCCTGCTGTCGCGCGAAGGGGGAGGGATGAGCGCCTGATGCCGGCCGATGTCACAATCAAGAACGCGACCCGGACAGATACGGCTCCGGGACTGAGCCGTTGGTGGCGTCGCCGCTCCACCATCGGACCGTTGGACTACGGCCGGCGCCTGTGGATGCGGCTGTTTGTCGGAACCGTGTTCCTGCTGCTCTACGCGCCGATCATCACGCTGATAATCTTCAGCTTCAACAATTCCAGGCGCAACGTGGTCTGGAACGGCTTCACGACCAAATATTACGTCAAGGCATGGAACAACGAAGGTCTGTTCGAGGCGTTCATGAACAGCCTGACCATCGCGGCGCTCTCGACCATTATCAGCACGATCATCGGCGCCATGGTGGCGCTGACCCTGTGGCGCTTCCGCTTTCCGGGCAAACCCGCCTATGAAGGCTTCATGGCCCTGCCTATCGTGGTGCCGGAAATCTGCATGGGTGTTGCCATGCTGGTGTTCTTCGCCCGCATCGGCTGGCCGTCCGGCATGCCCTGGCCGCTCAATCTCAGCGCCATCACCATCGCCCATATCGCCTTTACCTTCCCCTTCGTGGCGGTCGTGGTGCGGGCCCGCATGGCCGGCTTCAACCGCGAGTTCGAGGAGGCGTCCAAGGATCTGGGGGCGAGCGAATGGCAGACCTTCTGGAACGTCATATTCCCGTTCATGAAACCCGGCATCGTCGCCGGCGCACTGCTGGCCTTCACCCTGTCGCTCGACGATTTCGTCATCACCTTCTTCACCTCCGGTCCGGACACGGTGACCTTCCCGGTCAAGGTCTATTCCATGGTCCGCTTCTCGGTCACTCCCGAAGTCAACGCGGCCTCGACCCTGCTGATCGTGATCACCGTGATCGCCACCTTCTTCGCCATGAGATTCCAGGCGCCCGATAAGGGCCCGCACTGAACACGAGGATCCGAACCGTGAGCGACGCGATCATATCGATTGAGAACATCACCAAGCGCTTCGGTTCCGTGGTGGCGGTCGACAATATTTCCTTCGGCATCAAGCCCAACGAGTTCTTCGCGCTGCTCGGGCCGTCAGGCTGCGGCAAGACCACCCTGCTGCGCATGATCTCCGGCCTCGAGATGCCGAGCGAAGGGTCGATCATTCTCGACGGCGAGGACATGACGGGCGTGCCGCCCAACCGGCGCCCGGTCAACATGGTGTTCCAGTCCTATGCGGTTTTCCCGCACATGAGCGTGCTCGACAATGTCGGTTACGGGCTCAAGGTGGTCGGCACGCCGGGCGCGGAAATCGAGACCCGGTCGCGCGAGGCGCTGCAGATGGTGCAGCTTGCGGAATTTGCCGAGCGCATGCCCGACCAGCTTTCAGGCGGCCAGCGCCAGCGCGTCGCGCTCGCCCGCGCCCTGGTCAAGCGGCCCAAGGTGCTGCTGCTCGACGAGCCCTTGTCGGCGCTCGACGCCAAACTGCGCGAGCAGATGCGTCTTGAGCTTGCCAAGCTTCAGGAAAACGTCGGCATCACCTTCATCATCGTCACACACGACCAGGACGAGGCGCTGTCCATGGCCGACCGGATCGCGGTCATGGTCGCCGGACGGGTCAGCCAGATCGCGACCCCGGAAGAACTCTACGAATCGCCCAGCACCCGCTTCGTTGCCGACTTCATCGGCAAGGTCAATCTGTTCGACGGCAAGATCGGATCGGCCGCCGGCAAGCAGATCACGGTCGATGTCGATGGCATCGGCCAGCTGCGCGTGCCGCATGAAGGCGGAACGGTGGATGGCGAGGTGTCTGTCGCGATTCGTCCGGAGAAACTCAAGCTCTCGTCGGCCAAGCCGGACGGCGAGGGCGTCAAAGTCCACGGCAAGGTGGTCAATCTGGCATATTACGGAAATGCCAGTCACGTCTTCCTGGAGACCGACTCCGGCATTGCGCTGACCGCCAACGTGCAGAACGACATGCGCTCCATCGACGGCACCATAGATGTCGGCGACGAGACCTGGATCGCCTGGCGTCCCGAAGACGCGCTGGTCCTCACCGACTGACCGAATTGAGAAAGGCCGCCCGCCGATGTGGCGGACGGCCTCTTGCATTCG
>JBPCWF010000645.1:0-4738 GCA_051009775.1 Hyphomicrobiales bacterium
TCCGTTTGACGATCCGCACGGGAACCTTCTGTGCCTTGCCTTCATTGATCCGCCAGACATGGCTCTGGCCCTTGATCCAGAGCAGCGCGAGCTCCGGGATCAGAGGATAAGGCTTGCCGGCAAGAACAACCTCGACGGCAAACGACATGCCGGGGCGCAGGAGATCGTCCGTGTTGGGCAGCACGGCGCGCGCCATCACCGCGCGCGCGTCCGGGTCCACGCGGGTGTCGATCTGATCGATCGTTCCCGTGAACCGGTGATCGCCGAAGCTCGGTGTGAGCGCCACCACCTTCTCACCGACGGAAACGCGCGAGAAATAGAGCTCGGGGATCTCAAATTCGATATAGAGCTCACTGCGGTCGTCCAGGGTGATGACCTCCGTGCTTGAGGTGATGCGGTCGCCGTGTTCGACCTTCGGTATGCCGACGACACCGCCGAACGGGGCCAACAGGATGCGTTCCCTGAGCGCCTCCTCGGCCTGATTGAGTTCGATCTCCGCCCGTTTCAGGAGATTATGCGCATCGTCCACGTTGGCCTGGGAATTGATGCGTTCGCTGCGAAGCTGCTGCGACCGCTCCGCCTGCCTTTGCGCCTCGACCAGCCTCGTCTTGGCGGCCATGACAGCGAGTTCCGCGTTGCTTGCCTCCATGCGCAGCACGACATCGCCGCGCGCCACCCGGCCGCCCGCCTGGACGGGAAACTCGACCACCTCGCCGGAGGCCTCTGCATACAAGGTGACCGACCGCCTGGCGCGCCCGGTTCCGACCGCTTCCACCGCGGCGTCATTGGTCGCCTGCCCGACCCGTGCGACGACCACCGGAACCTTCTGAACGGCGGCGGGTTTCGCCGCTGCCCCGTCCTCCGCGGCGGGGCCGGAGATGCGGGCGAAGACTTCGCCCGCCTGCTCCCGGCCGAACCAGAGCGCCGCCGCCCCGCCGAGCAGCAGGGCGAACACAATGAGCTGTTTCAAGAGCGGTACCTGCCGCTTCATGTCGCTACTCCAGCGTGGCGCAAGACCCCACTCTGCGCCGGACGCCCGGCCAGACAACACGCCGTCCGAAAAGCCCCCGTAAGCCCCACCTTCTGGCAATACTGCCACACCTCCGCGCAATTCGCTGCACTGAATTGGCAGTGGGCGTAACCCCCCTTTACCGGCACCCGCTCCGGGTATCGGACGGGACGGGGGCGGCCGAACGGCACCATGCCGCGCCCACCGAACGTCCCGCAAGTTATCACTGGGCGGCCACAGGTCCACGTCCTAAACTGCCTGCTCGGGGGCATGTACGGAGAACGCAGAACAGGCGCGCATCGTGCGTGCATGCGGGGGAGAGCATGACATCGGATCTTCAAGCCGCGATCGCCGAGCGCAAGAGCGACTTCGACCACATCAGGTCGGACTACGCCCATAAAGGCGTCGAGTTCGTCCAGGTTCACTTTCCGGATCTCACCGGGCTCCTGCGCACCAAATACGCGCCGTTCAAGGTCGCGGCCGAGGGCGAGTCGCTCAACGCCATCCTCTACAACATCGTCCATGCCGACGGCGCGCCGATCGGCGATGTCGTGTTCGACGCGCCGATCTGCTGGCTCGACAACGGTTACCGCAGCATCCAGGCACTGGTCGATCCGGCCTCGGCCGCGATCCACGGCTGGCGGCCGAATACGGCCTCGATGATGCTCAACAGCTTCATGGAGGACGGCACCGCCTGCACGCTCGACATCCGCGCCCGGCTGAAGCATTTCGAGGACAAGGCCCGCGCCATGGGTTTCGTGCCGCACTTTGCCTTCGAGTACGAGTTCGGCATCTTCCACTATGACGAGGAGCTGGTTCAGGCCGGCCGCTATTCAGAGCTCAAGCCGCACGGCAAGAGCTTCACCAATTACGACATGCTGCGCGCGCCCGGCTATGAGGACCTGATCCAGGAGTTCATGCGCCGGATGGAGAGCATCGGCGCCCCGCTTGCCTCCTTCGTCTCCGAGTTCGGCCGCGGCATGTACGAGTTCGCCTTGAAGCCCCAGCCCGCGCTGGCGGCGGCGGACGCGGCGATGCGCGCCAAGCATCACGTCAAGGAGCTGTGTCAGGAGCACGGCCTGATCGCCACCTTCATGACCCGGTTCCAGGACCTCGGCGGCGAGAGCTCGTCGGGCGCCCATATCCATCAGTCGCTCGCCGATGTCGAGACCGGCGCGCATGCGTTCCAAGGCGACGGCGAGGACCTGTCTGAGACCGGCCGCGCCTATCTCGCCGGCCTGCTCCGGACCATGCAGGACTTCCATGTGGTGTTCCGGCCGACCATGAATTCCTACCGGCACATGGACCGGATCGCCTGGTCGCCGGAGGAAGTCTACTGGGGGGTCGAGAACCGGGTCGCGGCAGTGCGCGCCATCAACCGGCCGACGGCGGCCGCTTGCCGGCTCGAGCACCGCTGCTCGGGCTCCGACGTCAATCCCTATCTCGCGATCACCGCCATGCTGGCGGCCGGTCTCAAGGGCATCGAGGAGGGCTGGGACCCGGGCACCGCTGTGCCCGGCGCCTCGGAAGAGGCAGAGCGCGACCGCCCCCTCACCCGCTCGCTCGAAGCGTCGCTGGAGAACTTCCGGGCGTCTGAGACCGCGAAGGAGATCTTCGGCGAAGATCTGTGGATGCAGTATATCCGCAGTCGCGAAAACGAGATCGCCGCCTACCGGACCTGGCAGGAGCAGCACATCACGGCGTTTGAGTTCGGCAGGTACTTTGAGGGGACTTAGAACCATATAGGGAGCCGCGCTCCGGCCACTGCGCCGGGGCTCTATCCGGCATCGCAACACCCGTCGCTCCCGCGAAAGCGGGAGCCTATTGGCGACTCCTCCATTTGCGGCGACGGCCATTGGGTTCCCGCTTTCGCGGGAACGACGGAGGAGCGGGAACGATAGGGCCGAGCGGGCAACGTGTTCGGCCCGAACGCTGTCGCCATATTCCCACCGCGACGACAGTATTGACCCGAGGCATACCCCTCACGGCTTGGCCATGCAGCCGCCGTCGACGATCAGCTCGGTGCCGGTGACGAAGGACGCCTTGTCGGACAGCAGGAACAGGCAGGCGTCCGAAATGTCCTGGGTGGTGCCGACCCGGCCGAGCGGCACGTGATTGCCGATCGCCTCGAGCGCCTGATCGTTGTCCTTCCAGCGGTCCTGCATCGGCGACATGACCGGTCCGGGCAGAATCGCATTGGACCGGATGCCGTCGCCTGCGAACTGGATCGCGATCGAGCGTGACAGGCGCATGACGGCGGCCTTCGACGCGCCATAGGCGTCCTGGGGCTTGTCGTCGCCCCGAAGCGCGTCGCAGGACGAGATGTGCACCATAGCGCCGCCGCCGGTCTTCTTCATCAGCGGGATCGCATGGCGGGCGGTGAGTGCGATCGACTTGAGGTTGATCTCAAGCACCCGGTCCCACACGTCCATGTCCATATCCACCAGGGAGAGGTCGCGGTCGAACCAGAGCACGCCCGTGGTGTTGACCAGATAGTCGAGCCGCCCGCTCGCCCCGGCCGCGCCCTCGATGACGTGTCTGACGAACGCCTCGTCGGTGGCGTCGCCCTGGTGATAGGCCGCGCCGGCCTCCAGCTCCTGCGGACGGGGCTTCAGGTCCATCACCGTAACATCGGCGCCCGCGCGGGCGAGGTCGTTTGCGGCATTGAGCCCCATGCCCCCGCCGCCGCCGGCGACGACCGCCGTCTTTCCCTTAAAACTCATGGCCGTCGATCCCTCCTATTCGCGGTGGCCGAAACTGAAGATGCGGTAGCGCATCAGGAGATACATGGACACGAAGACGATGAACACCACCCCGTTGACCAGCGCGGCCAGCGCCGGCAGTTCGGGGCCGAGCCCGTGCCTGAGCGAGCCCCACGCCACCGACGGCAGGGTCTGCGTCGCGCCCAGATTGTAGAACGAGATGTCGAGATTGTTGAACGCCAGAATGAAGCTGATGATGAAGGCGCCGAGCATGGCGGGCCAGATGTTGGGCAGGGTGATCTCCCAGAAGCAGCGCAGGGGCCGTGCGCCGAACACGGAGGCCGCCTCGTCCATGCGCCAGTCATAGCGCACCAGCTGCGCCAGCATGATCAGGAAGGCGAAGGCGGTCCCCGGCAGCGCGTTGGCGATGACCGCGGACACCATGTTGCCGGGCAGGTCGAGCACCTGGCGGTTGAAGATCAGGCTGGAGACGCCGATCAGCAGGTTGGCGACGAACAGCGGGCACAGATAGGTCATGACGATGACCCGGCGCCAGCGCGAGCGGTATTTGAGCACCGCCATGCTTCCGAGCGTCGCGAAGAAGGTGGAAACCAGTGCCGAGCCGAGCCCGAGCAGCAGGCTGTTGTAGAGCGCCTCGTGATAGGTCCGCCCGACCCAGAGCAGCTCATAGCCGCGCAGCGAAAACTTGAACGGGAACGGCCAGGCGATGCTTTTGGAGAACGACTGGTAGATGATGTAGAAAATCGGCGCATAGAGGAACAGGTAGAGCGCCACCAGCATGAGGCCCGAGAAGGCCCGCCCGGCGAGGCTGAGGAGCCTGGCCTGCATCTCAGCCCTCCTTTCCCGTGAAGCCGCTGCGCTGCAGGTCGACGGTGCGCCACATCAGGAGGATGATGGCGGAGCAGACCGCGAACAGGATCACCCCCATAGCGGAGCCGAGCGCCCAGGTGCCGGTCTCGCCGAACTGCTTGCCGAGCACCGAGCCGAAGGAGGCGCCGTTCGGCCC
>JBPCWF010000646.1:0-8934 GCA_051009775.1 Hyphomicrobiales bacterium
ACCTTGAGCATGGCGCGGATCTGCGCCTTGTCCGCATGGCCGACGCCGACCACGGATTTCTTGACCAGGTTGGGTGCATACTCGGCGACGGGGATGCCCGACTGTGCGGGCACCAGGAGCGCGATGCCGCGGGCCTGGCCGAGCTTGAGCGTCGCCGCCGCGTCCTTGTTGACGAAAGTGTGCTCGACCGCCGCCTCGTCCGGCCGCCATTCCTCGACCACCGCGGCGAGCCGCTCATGCAGCTGGACCAGGCGCTCCGCCAGGCTCAGCTTCGCATCGGACGTCTCGGTGCCGTCGGCGATGTGGGAGATCGCGCTGCCGGCACAGTCGATAACCCCCCACCCGGTTCGCCGCAACCCGGGATCGATGCCGATCAGCCTGACACGTGTCATGAGCTATGGGCTTGCCTCGGGCAGCCTCAGGCGGCCGTCAGCTTCGCCATCACCTCTTCGGAAACCTCGAAATTGGCATAGACGTTCTGCACATCGTCGTCATCGTCGAGCGCGGCGATCAGCTTCATCAGCGACGCCGCCTTGTCCTCGTCGATCTGAACCTCGGTCTGCGGCTTCCAGACGGCCCGCACCGTCTCGGGCTGGCCGAGTGACGTCTCCATCGCCGAGGCCACATCGCCAAGCTCCTCGAAGCCGCACAGGATGGTGTGGCCGTCATCGCCCGACTGCACGTCTTCGGCGCCGGCCTCCAATGCCGCCTCGAACACGGTGTCCGCGTCGCCGGCATCGGGCTGGTAGACGATTTCGCCGACCCGGTCGAACATGAAGGAGACCGATCCGGTCTCGCCCAGATTGCCGCCATGCTTGGAAAAGGTCGCCCGCACCGCGCTTGCGGTCCGGTTGCGGTTGTCTGTCAGCGCCTCGACGATGACCGCGACCCCGCCGGAACCGTAGCCCTCGTAGCGGATCTCCTCATAGGTGTCCGCATCGCCGCCCTCGGACTTCTTGATTGCCCGTTCGATATTGTCCTTGGGCATGCTCTGGCCGCGCGCATTCTGGATCGCGAGCCTGAGCCTCGGGTTGGAGTCCGGGCTGGATCCGCCGACCTTGGCGGCAATGGTGATTTCGCGCGACAGTTTGGAGAACAGCTTGGAGCGCTTTTTGTCCTGCGCGCCCTTGCGGTACATGATGTTCTTGAATTGTGAATGGCCGGCCATGGCCTTCCCTCCAGCGTTGCCACCCGGCGGCGACCCCACCGGGCCCGGGCACTGTCATTCGTTGGTCTTATAGAGCGCTTCCAGCCGGAAGAAAACCATGCATGCGAGCGCTCTTAAGGCAGCCTTAACCGCCGGTCTGCGATGCTAAAGGCCAAGTATGTGTGAGTTAGGGATGCGTTAGTTATGAGTAATGTCGAACCGGTCGATGAGACCCTTGATCAGCTGGAAGTGGCTGTCGGCGGCCTGACCGCCATGTCGAGCGTCAGCGCGCTGCGCCATATCCACAATCTTTCGAAAATCCCCGGCAAATCGCTGGAAGCCGCCATGTCGGCCAAAGAAATCAGCGTGATGTGCATGAAGGCGGAGACCGAACTTCTGGACGGCCTTGCGCATATCATCGCCGACAACGACGAGATGGCGAACAAGCATCTCGGCGTGGCGCTCGCCCATATCGACGAGATCGCGGCCACGGTCGATGCCGCACCGCCGCGTCAGGTCAGCGAGGAACGGCCCGCGCCGGTCTCGATCGCCGACACCGCCGACCGGTAGAGCCTTACCAGAAATCCGGCGTTTCCGGTTTCAGGCCGCCGCCGATTCGGATCAGGCCGATATCCCTGGCGAGGCCCGTTTCGTCGTCGATCTCGAGCGCGACCCCGCACACGGTCGCCTGTCCCAGGGCCGGCGTCAGGCGCGAGGAGTTTATGCGCTTGACGAAGCGCGAAATCGGCTCCGCCTTGTCCATTCCGATGATCGAATCGTAATCGCCGCACATGCCGGCATCGCTGACATAGGCGGTGCCGCCGGGCAGCACCCGGTGATCGCAGGTCGGAACGTGGGTGTGCGTGCCGATCACGGCGCTGACCCGTCCGTCGAGGAAATAGCCGATGCCCTGCTTCTCCGACGTCGCCTCGGCATGGAAATCGACCAGGATCGCATCGCATTCGGCGCCCATGGCGCACACCGTGACCTGGCGGTCGAGTTGCGCGAAGGGATCGTCCAACGGGTTCATGAAGATCCGGCCCATGGCATTGATCACCTGGACCCGCTTGCCGTTCGCGGCCTTGAACACGCCGGATGACCGGCCGGGCGTGGTCGGCGGATAGTTCATCGGGCGCAACAGCGCCGGCTGGTTGGCGATGAAGTCGAGCGCCTCTTTCTGGTCCCAGGCATGGTTGCCGAGGGTCACCGCGTCCGCGCCGGCGCCGATCAGATCCTTGAAGATCGCCTCTGTGATGCCGAAACCGCCCGCCGCGTTCTCGCCATTGACGATGACGAGATCGGGCTGATAGCGCTCGCGCAGCCCGGGCAGTTCACCGATCACCGCTTCCCTGCCGGCGCGCCCGACCACATCGCCGAGAAATATAATCCGCATCAGGTTCCCTGCCCTAAGATGTGTTCCGGTTACACCGGAACGGACCCGCTTGCGTGAGCATCCAGTCCAGCGGCTGATCTTGGGTGTCATGCGGCACGGCGTCGACCTCCTGACCGGCAAAGGCGACGCCGACCGCGACCACGGTATTCTCCGCCCGCAGTTGATCGAGCGTACGGTCGTAGAAGCCGCCGCCATAGCCCAGACGATACCCGCGGCGGTCGAACGCCAGCAGCGGCACCAGCAGGACATCCGGCACGACCGCACCGGCCGCATCGCCCGGCACCGGGATCGACCAGGCGCCCGCTTCGAGCGGCTCGCCGGGACGCCACGGCCTGAACTCGAGCGGCCGGACCGGCCCGACCACCACCGGCAGGGCGGTCACCCAGCCCTCGTCCGACAGCCGTTCGAGCAATCCGGTGCAGTCGATCTCGCTGCCATAGGGGTGAAAGCCCGAGACGGTGCCGGGCGCGGACCGGTCGAGAAAGTCGAGACCGCCGTCGCGCAGCCGTTCCCTTGCCTCGGCGCCATGATCGGCCTGCAGCCCGGCGCGGGCCGTGCCCATCGCCTTGCGCAGCGCCCGTTTGGCTTCAGCCACTTCCTGCGCGCGCACTCACCCCTCCGCTGTTACAGACTGCGAAGCCGCCTTGGCCGTTGGTGCGGTACGATCCCGGGTGCCTACATAAGTAGGTGGGCGCCGAGTGAAAGGACCCACGAGCCCAATCAGGGTCAGCTCCCGTAAGGATCGATAAGGCCCCGGGGAATGTGGTGCGCCTGACGCGCCAGGCAGCCTCGCCCGGCGATATGTAGAGCATTATCACGCGCATTTAAACCGCCAGCGCGGCCAAAACCGTATGCTGTGACGCGGCGTCCCCGGTCAGTCGGCAGAACTCAACTGGTCGCTCAGCATCTCAAGCCGCTCGGCGGCATGGACCAGCCTGTCCGCGACCGTCGTCTCGAGCGAGCGCGAGCGTTCCACCGCGGCGGAGCGCGCGTCCTTCAGACCCTCGATTTCGCCTGTCATGTCCTCGATCCGCCTCAAGGCCTCGTCCAGCTTGTCGGCCACCACCAGACCGGCCATCAGAAGCAGCCGGCTGTCGCCGACCTGCCCGAACGACTTCTTGAGTTTGGTAACTTCCGCATCCAACAATCCGGCGAGTTCGGAGAGGTGTTCTTCCTCGCCGTCGTCGCACACCATGTTGTATGGGCGGTCGTTGACCCGTACGATTACCGTCGGCATGTCCCCAATACCTTTAACCGCTCATGTTCGCGACGCGCGTTCCGCGCATCTTACGATGCACCCCCCAAAATGGTTCGGATGTTGTGCATAACCCCGTCGACCCGCGCGGAAATCTGAGCGTTGACCTCCTCTTGCGCGCGCATCGCCGCCTTGACTTCGTCCAGTTCGGCGGCCAGCCGCGACCGGTCGTCCCGCAGCGCGACCACCTCCTGCCCGAGCGTTTCATGAGAGTGGTTGGACTGCTGCGCCTTCATCACAGCCACTTCGACCGAACTTATCGCTGACTCGAACCGTGCAAGCGCCAGTTCGATTTTCGACTCCTCCGACATCGCAGACCCGTCTTTGTCCTCGCCCAGACCGTTCCCTCAGGTGTAATTTGAAGCACTTGGTAGGATTCTTTCAAGCGTTCTTTTCACAGATTCGCGCAGTTTGCACAGGCGTGCGCATCCGGACCGAACCCATATGTGAGCAAATCGGCCTGCCGGGCGCATTTTTGGACTGTCGGCCGGCTTGCGGTTTCGTTTGTCTGGCCCATTGACTCCGGCAAGGCAGGTGGTATGTGTGGCCGCGATCAAACCACAATGGCACCACGATGACCCCAGCCAAAAGTACGGCGACGGCCGCGCAGGCGGAAGCGGAGATCGATTCGCCGAGCGCTGACTCCATGAAACACAGGAACATGGCCAACGCGATTCGCGCCTTGGCCATGGACGCGGTCCAGAGCGCGAATTCGGGACATCCCGGCATGCCCATGGGCATGGCCGATGTCGCCACCGTGCTGTTCACCAAATACCTGAAGTTCGATCCCACCGAACCGCACTGGCCCGACCGCGACCGTTTCGTCCTGTCCGCCGGCCACGGCTCGATGCTGCTCTATGCCAGCCTCTACCTGCTCGGCTACGAGGACATCACGATCGACCAGCTGAAGAATTTCCGCCAGCTCGGCTCGCGCACCGCCGGCCACCCCGAATACGGTCTCGCGGCCGGTATCGAAACGACCACCGGCCCGCTCGGCCAGGGTATCTCGACCGCGGTCGGCATGGCTTTGGCCGAGCGCCTGCTCAACGCCCGCTTCGGCGACGATCTGGTCGACCACCACACCTACGTCATCGCCAGCGACGGCGACCTCATGGAAGGCATCAGCCACGAGGCGATTTCCCTTGCCGGCCATCTGCGCCTGTCCAAGCTCGTCGTTCTGTTCGACGACAACGCGATCTCGATCGACGGACCGCTCGACCTTGCCGAGTCCGGCGACCAGCTGAAACGTTTCGAGGCTGCCGGCTGGTCGGTCGGCAGAGTCGACGGCCACGATCCTGAGGCCGTGGTGGCCGCGATCGAGGCCGCCCGTGCGTCCGACCGTCCGTCGCTCATTGCCTGCAAGACGATCATCGGCTTCGGCGCGCCCAACAAGCAGGGCACCGCCAGCACCCATGGCGCACCGCTGGGCGCCGATGAAATCGCCGCGGCGCGCGCGCAGCTGGGCTGGACTTCCGAACCGTTCGACATCCCGTCCGAGGTCCGCGACGCCTGGCGCATCGCCGGCTTGCGCGGCTGCAAGGCGCGCAAGGCCTGGCACGACCGCAAGGATGCGCTCGGCCGCGACGTCACCGCAGAATTCGACCGCCGTGTCGACGGCGACCTGCCGTCTTCCCTTGCCGGCGCGATCGACGCGCTGAAGCAGGAGGCCGCGGCGGACAAGCCCGCCCTTGCCACCCGCTCGGCATCGCAGCGCGTGCTCGACGCGATCAACCCGGTCGTCACCGAGACCATTGGCGGGTCCGCCGATCTGACCGGCTCCAACAACACCAGGTCGGCCGACATGACCGTGGTGACGGCGGAGGACTTTTCCGGGCGGTTCATCCACTACGGCGTTCGCGAGCACGGTATGGCGGCGGCGATGAACGGCATGGCGCTGCATCGCGGCATCATCCCCTATAGCGGCACGTTTCTCGTGTTCTCCGACTACTGCCGCCCGGCGATCAGGCTGGCCGCGCTGATGGAGCAGCGTGTCATACATGTCATGACGCACGACTCCATCGGGCTCGGAGAGGACGGTCCGACCCATCAGCCGGTCGAACATGTCGCCAGCCTGCGGGCCATTCCCAACCTCCGTGTGTTCCGTCCGGCCGACGTGACCGAGACGGCGGAGTGCTGGCAACTCGCCCTTGAGGCGCGCTCGACGCCGAGCATTCTGGCCCTGACCCGCCAGAAGGTTCCGGCCGTCCGCACCGAGTATGACGCCGACAACCTGTGCGCCCGCGGCGCTTATGAGCTCGCGCCCGCCGGGACCGAAGCGGTGGTCACCATTTTCGCCTCGGGGTCGGAGATCGAGATCGCGCTCGCCGCCAAACAGAAACTCGACGCCCAGGGCCGCGCCGCGCGGGTGGTGTCGGTGCCCTGCATGGAGCTGTTCCTGGAGCAGCCCGCCGCACACCGCGATGATGTTGTCGGCGACAGCCCGGTCAAGCTGGCCATAGAGGCCGGCGTGCGCATGGGCTGGGACCAGATCATCGGATCCGACGGCATCTTTATCGGAATGAGTTCCTTCGGCGCCAGCGCGCCCTGTCAGGAGCTCTACGAGCATTTCGGCATAACGGCCGATCACGCCGTGACCGCCGTGACCGAGCGGCTGTCACGGTCCGCTCAAGACTGACACGACACATAACGGCCGGCGCAGCTCGTGGCCCGGCCCACATGAACATGCAATGCCGGCTGCCACGGCAGCCGGCTGTAATGAGACTGAAGGAGGACCAGAATGGCGGTTCGTGTAGCGATCAACGGTTTCGGCCGCATCGGGCGCAATATCCTGCGCGCCATCGCCGAATCCAAACGCAACGACATCGAAGTCGTGGGCATCAACGACCTGTGCTCTTATGAAACCGCGGCGCATCTGTTCAAATACGATTCCGTGCACGGACCGTTTCATGGCGACGTGACCGTCGAGGACGGCGGCATGGATATCGGCAGCGGCAGGATCGCCTGCTGTTCGGAACGCAACCCGGCCGATCTGCCCTGGGGCGATCTGGGTGTCGATGTGGCGCTGGAATGCACCGGCTTCTTCACCTCGAAAGAGACCGCGTCCGGCCATCTTGACGCCGGCGCCAAAAAGGTCCTGGTCTCCGCGCCCGCGAGCGGCGCCGACATGACGGTCGTCTACGGCGTCAACCACGACCAGCTCGAGGCCGGTCACACCGTCGTCTCGAACGCATCCTGCACCACCAACTGCCTGGCGCCGGTGGCCAAGGTCCTGAACGACTTCTGCGGCATCGAACGCGGTTATATGACCACGCTCCACGCCTATACCAGCGACCAGCGCCTGCTCGACACCGATCACTCCGACCGCCGGCGCGCCCGCGCCGCGGCCCTTTCGCTGATCCCGACCTCGACCGGTGCGGCCCGCGCCGTCGGTCTGGTGCTGCCCGAGCTTGCCGGCAAGCTCGACGGCACCGCGATTCGTGTGCCGACGCCGAATGTGTCGCTGGTCGACCTGGTGTTCGTGCCCGGCCGCTCGGTCACCGTGGACGACATCAACAATGTCGTGAGCGAGGCCGCCGCCGGCCCGTTGAAGGGTGTGATCGAGACCAACAGCGAAGAGCTGGTATCGACCGACTTCAACCACCGCGCCGCGTCCTCGACCTTCGACCTGACCCAGACCCAGATCGTCGATGACGGCCTCGTGCGGGTGGTCTCGTGGTACGACAATGAATGGGGCTTCTCGAACCGCATGAGCGACACCGCGGTTCACATGGGCGGCCTTTAGGCGCGCATACCGAGAGGGCGTGATGTCTGCGTTCCGCACCCTCGATGACGTGACCCCGGCGGGCCGGCGCGTGCTTGTGCGCGTCGACCTGAACGTGCCGCTCGAGAACGGCGCGGTCGGCGACCGGACCCGGATCGAGCGGGTGGTCCCGACCTTGCGCGAGCTCAGCGACGCCGGCGCCATCGTGATCGTTCTGTCTCACTTCGGCCGGCCCAGGGGCAAGGTCGCGCCCGACATGTCGCTCGCGCCGGTCTGCGGCGCGCTTGCCGAAACGCTCGGCCGCGACGTGACCTTCGTCGCCACCGACTGGCTGAACGGGCGGGCGGCGGCCGCCGTCGAACGGGCCGGACCGGGCGATGTCCTCCTGATGGAGAACACCAGGTTTCATCCGGGCGAAGAGGGCAACGACAAGGAGTTCGCGGGCCGGCTCGCCGCGCTTGGAGATCTCTATGTCAACGATGCGTTCTCCGCAGCGCACCGCGCCCACGCCTCGACCGAAGGCGTCGCACATCTCCTGCCCGCCGTCGCCGGCCGGGCCATGCAGGCGGAGCTCGAAGCGCTCGGCCGGGCGCTCGAGGCACCGGAGCGGCCGGTCGCCGCGGTGGTCGGCGGCGCCAAGATCTCGACCAAGCTCGATCTTCTGGGCGCGCTTTCCGCCAGGGTCGACAGCCTGATCATCGGCGGCGGCATGGCGAACACCTTTCTCGCCGCCCAGGGCAAGCCGGTCGGCAAGTCCCTGTGCGAGCACGACCTGTTGGCAACCGCGCGTGAAATCGTCACCACCGCCGAGGCCAATGGCTGCGCGCTGATCCTGCCGTCCGACGTGGTCGCCGCCGAGGCGTTCGAACCGAACGCCGCGCATCGCATCGTACCGGCCGATCAGGTTGGCGATGATGACATGATCCTCGATGTCGGGCCGGAGACGATCGCACTGGTGACGCAGGTTTTCGAACGCTCCCGCACTCTGGTCTGGAACGGGCCGCTCGGCGCGTTCGAGCTCACTCCGTTCGACCGCGGCACCAACCGGGCGGCGCAGGCGGCCGCCGATCTGACCGGGGCGGGCAAGCTGTTAACCGTGGCCGGTGGCGGCGACACGGTCGCGGCCCTCAACACCGCGGGCGTTGCCGGCGATTTCTCCTATATTTCGACCGCCGGTGGCGCGTTTCTTGAGTGGCTGGAAGGCAAAGCTCTTCCTGGCGTAGTAGTATTGCAACAAGGGAACGGTCCACGTTCAACTCAGTCCGACCTGGAGCGGGTATCATGACCGAACATCTTCAAGACATCGCGCAAGCGATGGTGGCGAAAGGCAAAGGCATCCTCGCCGCCGACGAAAGTTCCGGAACCATCAAGAAGCGGTTCGACTCGATCAACGTCGAATCCACCGAGGACAACCGGCG
>JBPCWF010000647.1:0-3521 GCA_051009775.1 Hyphomicrobiales bacterium
AGCGGGCCGAATAGATGCCGGGGTCGCCATCGAGCGCATCGACGGCCAGACCGGAATCGTCGGCGAGCGCAGGAAGGCCCGAGGCGGCCGCGGCGGCATGGGCCTTGAGCTCAGCATTGGCGCGGAAAGTGGTGCCGGTCTCCTCCGGCTCGGGCAGGCCGAGCGCGCCGGCGGACACCACCTCGATGCCGTGCGCAGCGACCAGTTCGGCGATCTCGCGCACCTTGCCCGGATTATGGCTTGCGACCACCAGGCGGTCTTCTCTCAACGGGCGGTGGCTCATGTCAGCCCCCAGATCCGGGGCTCGGCGAATTCCAGGCAGTTGCCCGCCGGATCGCTGAAATAGATCGAGCGGCCGCCCTGGGGCCATTCGAAGTCCGATTCGATGGCGACTCCGGCTTGTGACAGACGGTCGCGCCAGCGCCCGATTTCCCCGGCATCGGCGCGAAAACAGACATGGCCGCGGCCACGGGCGCCATGCGGCGGCACCGGCAGCGCCTCACCCACAGGCGGCACTTCCGTGACATTGGGGTCGAACAGCAGCAGCATCTGATCGCCGCAGCGAAAGAACACATGGCGGCCGGGCTCCTCGGAGAACAGCTCGAACCCCAGGACTTCGCAGTAGAACGCCCTGACGGCCGCAAGGTCGTCGGCATAGAGCACGGTCTCGAGGATGCCGCGCGGGACCACCGGACTACCCGACCGCGATTTTCTGCAGGGACAGGAGCTGGCCTATGCCACCGGCGGCCAGCTCCATCATGGTCTGAAACGAGCCTGCGTCGAACGGCACACCCTCGGCGGTTGCCTGGACCTCGACGATGCCGCCAGAGCCGGTCATGACGAAATTGGCGTCGGTCTCCGCCTCGGAATCCTCCGCATAGTCCAGGTCGCACACCGGGTTGCCCTCATAGATGCCGCAGGAGATGGCCGCGATCTGGTCGGTGAGGACGCCATCGGCGACCATTTCGCGCGCCTTCATCCAGTGAATGCAGTCATAGAGCGCGACCCAGGCCCCGGTGATCGACGCGGTGCGCGTGCCGCCGTCGGCCTGAAGAACATCGCAGTCGACGGTGATCTGGCGTTCGCCGAGCTTTTCCAGATCGACGATCGCGCGCAGGCTGCGCCCGATCAGCCGCTGGATCTCCAGCGTACGCCCCGACTGCCTGCCGGTCGAGGCCTCGCGGCGCATGCGCTCGCCGGTCGAGCGGGGCAGCATGCCGTATTCGGCGGTCACCCAGCCGCGGCCCGCGCCGCGCATCCAAGGCGGCACACGCTCTTCCAGGCTCGCGGCGCACAGCACATGGGTGTCGCCGCACTTGATCAGGCAGGAGCCTTCCGCGTGCTTGGCAAGGCCCCGCTCCAGGGTCACGGAGCGAATTTCGTCAGGTTGCCGGTTGGACGGTCTCATCGGTCGCGTTACCTTGTATCTGGTCTGGATCGCTCGTGCGGGCCTTGTAAAGCAGTCCGCTGCGCAATACCAATCGAAACCGTTCATTTGTGCGCTTCGGTCAGCCGCGTTGACGCGGTGGCCTCCGGTCCCTAGATTCCAGATGGCCGGTATGGCGGCCCATGCGTCGGCAACATCCGGATATTCGATGGAAAACACGCTTACAGGCCTGGCCGAGCTCGACAGACGGTCACGCAATATCTTCAAGCAGATTGTCGAATCCTATCTGCACACCGGTGAGCCGGTCGGCTCGCGCACGGTGAGCCGTGCGCTGCCGATGAACCTGTCGCCAGCGTCGATCCGCAACGTCATGTCGGACCTGGAGGAAATCGGCCTGATCTTCTCGCCGCACACCAGTGCAGGCAGGATGCCGACCGAGTTCGGCCTGCGGCTGTTCGTCGACGGGCTTCTGGAACTGGGCGACCTGACCAAGACCGAACGCACCGAGATCGAAGCGCGGATCGCCGCGCGCAATGCCGAGCAGTCGATCGAAGACGTGCTGACCGAGGCGACAAACCTCCTGTCGGGCCTGAGCCAGTGCGCGGGCGTCGTGCTGACGCCGAAGCGGAACGTGCGCCTCAAGCATATCGAGTTCGTCAGCCTGGAGCCGAGCCGCGCCCTTGCGGTCATGGTCGGGGATGACGGCATGGTGGAAAACCGCATTGTCGAGCTGCCGGCGGGCCTGCCGCCGTCGACACTGACCAGCGCCTCCAACTATCTCAATGTGCGCATGCAGGGCAAAACCCTGGACGAAATCCAGCATGCGGTCCAGGCGGAGGTCGAAAACCGCAAGACCGCGCTCGACAAACTGACCGCGAAGGTGGTCGAAGCGGGTCTGGCGACCTGGGCGGGCGCGGATGAGGCGGAACATAAAACCCTCATCGTGCGTGGCCGGTCGAACCTCCTGGAGGATGTCACCGCCCTTGAGGATCTGGAGCGGGTGCGCCAGCTGTTCGACGACCTGGAGAACAAGAAGGACCTGATCCACCTTCTCGGCCTCGCCGAACGGGCCGAAGGCGTGAAGATCTTCATCGGCTCGGAAAACAAGCTGTTTTCCATGTCAGGCTCGTCGCTGATCGTTTCGCCCTATCGCGACACGACGCAAAAGGTCGTCGGTGTGATCGGCGTGATCGGCCCGACCAGGGTCAATTATGCCCGGATCGTGCCCATGGTGGACTACACGGCGCGCATGGTCGGCCGCCTGCTGACTTGATTTTCACCGTCGAAGACTGATATCGGAGCCGTCAACGAACCCATTCACTGCGGAATTCGAGATCCCATGAGCGAAGACGACGCCAAGGACGCCCCCAAACCTGAGACAGGTGCTGAGGCAGAAGAGCAACGCGCCGCCGGCGGCACCACGCCGGATGAGGCGGAGAACGACAGTTCCCCGGAAAAATCCGGCTGGGAAAAGGGTGCGCAGGCGGAAGCCGCCACCTTGCAGGCGGAGAACGATGAACTGCGCGACCGGATGCTTCGCCTGATGGCGGAAATGGAGAACCTGCGCCGCCGGGCGGATCGTGAAAAAGAAGACGCCAGGAAATACTCCGTCACGGTGTTCGCGCGCGATATGCTGGCGGTCGGCGACAACATGAGCCGTGCCGTTCAGAGCCTCGGCGAAGACGCACGCGAGGTTGCGGACCAGGCGGTCAAGAACCTGATTGAAGGCGTGGAGATGACCGAGCGGGAGATGCTCAACGTGTTCGAACGGCACGGCATCACGCGCATCGAACCCAAAGGCGAAAAGTTCGACCCCAACTTCCACCAGGCCATGTTCGAGCTGGAAAACCCCGATGTGGTGAGCGGCACGGTGATCGAAGTGGTGCAGCCCGGCTATGTGATCGGCGAGCGGGTGCTGCGCCCGGCCATGGTCGGCGTGGCCAGGGGCGGGCCGAAAGCGCAGGCCGCACCGGCCGAACCGGCGCCGGATCGGGGCGAAGAGCCGGAGGCCACCGAGACGGACAAACCCGCCGAAGCGCAGGCCGCGGCCAAATCCCATGAAGACGCCGCACGCGCCAAGACATCGGAGCCGTCCGGCAAGACCATCGACCGCAGCGCCTGATCGACGCCGATC
>JBPCWF010000648.1:0-3119 GCA_051009775.1 Hyphomicrobiales bacterium
AACTCGAACACCACAGCAACATCGTGCCCTGGCAGATGCTGGTGGAGCGCGCGGGCATCACGGTGAAAGCCGCCAGGATGACGCCGGAAGGCCGCCTCGATCTCGACGAGCTGGACCGCGTCGTAACCAAGCGCTGCCAATTGGTCGCGGTGACACATTGTTCGAATGTGACGGGTGCGGTCACGGACACCGCTGCCGTCGTCGAAGCCGCCAGGACCGTCGGCGCGAAGGTGCTGCTCGACGGCGCCCAGCGTGTCCCGCATGGGCCGATCGACGTGCACGACCTCGGCGCCGACTTCTATGCCTTCTCCGGGCACAAGATGTTCGGCCCGACCGGCATAGGCGGTCTGTGGGGGCGCGAGGACTGCCTTGAGCGCATGCCGCCGTTCATGGGCGGCGGGCAGATGATCGAGAAGGTCACGCTGGAGCGTTCGACCTATACCGTTCCGCCGCGCCGTTTCGAGGCGGGCACGCCGCCGATCGCCGGCGCCATCGGGCTCGGTGCGGCCGCCGAGTGGCTGCGCGGACTGGACTGGACAATCCTTTCGGAACACAGGCGCGCGCTCACCCGCCACATGCTGGACGGACTGCAGGCAATACCGGGCGTGCGCATCATCGGCCCGCACGATCTGGAGCACCGGCGCGGTGTCGTGTCCTTCATGGTCGAGGGCCGCGATCTGCAATCGATCTGCCGCGCGCTCGATGAACGCGGCGTCGCGGTCCGCTACGGACACCACTGCGCCCAGCCTCTGCTGGCCGCCTTCGGGCTCGAAGCGGTCGCCCGCGCCAGCCTTGCGCTGTACAACACGGAGGCCGATATTGACGCTCTTCTGAACGGCGTCGAGGACGGCATTTGACGCATCGCCGCATATCGCCGCCCCACAGCCATCGGTGAAATGATGACCGTCACCAAAGAGCGCGGCTCTCGCTCCAGAGACCAAAGAGCCTCGCAGGACAACGGAACCATCGAGGCCCGGCTTATCAAAGCCGTCCGGGATCTGGCCATCGAGCTGCATCCCGAGAACCGCCGCATTACGGTTACCCGGAGCAGCGATCTCGATCGCGATCTCGGGTTCGACAGCCTGTCGCGCGCGGAGCTGATGCTGCGCATCGAGCAGACATTCGATGTAAAGCTGCCGGAAAACCTGCTGGTCGAGGCGGAAACCGTCCGGGATCTTCACCAGGCGATCATGGCATCGGGCTCGGCGGCCGCCATGCCTGCCGCAGCGGCGGTCGACATTCCGACCGAAGCCGCGGTCGAACCGGTCGATGCCGGCACGCTGATCGATGTCCTGGAGATGCACGCCGAGGCGCATCCGGACCGCACCCATGTGGCGGTGCGCGGCGAAGACGGACGCGAACACGTCGTCACATACGGGATGCTTCACGATGCCGCCTGCAAGGTGGCCGCGGGCCTGCGGGCGAAGGGACTGACGTCCGGCGACCGGATCTCCGTCATGCTGCCGACCGGGGCGGAATTCTTCTACGCCTTCTTCGGCGTCCTGTTCGCGGGCGGCATCCCGGTTCCGGTCTATCCGCCGATGCGCATGTCTCAGCTTGAGGATCATCTGCGCCGTCAGGCCGGGATTCTGCGCAATGCCCGCGCCTCGCTCCTGATCACGGACGAGCGGATCCTGCCGCTGAGCACCGTCATGCGCGGGCTGGTCGGGGACCTCCGGGATATCACGACCGTGGAGCGTCTGAGCGCTGCGGGAACCATCGACCGGCCGCATGCCGCCGCACCGGGCGACACGGCACTGATCCAATACACCTCCGGCAGCACCGGCGACCCGAAGGGCGTGGTTCTGACCCATGCGAACCTGCTCGCGAACATCCGCGCCATGGGAGCCGCCGTGGAGGTGACCTCGGCGGATGTCTTCGTCAGCTGGCTGCCGCTCTATCACGACATGGGCCTTATCGGCGCCTGGCTTGGCAGTCTCTACTACGGCATCGCGGCGGTGATCATGTCTCCGGTGTCGTTCCTGGCCGCCCCAAGGAACTGGCTCAACACCATAAACCGGTATCGCGCGACACTGTCCGCATCGCCCAATTTCGGCTTCGAGCTGTGTCTCAAGCGGCTGCGCGACCGGGATCTCGAAAGTTTGGATCTGAGCTCCCTGCGCATGGTGGTCAACGGCGCAGAGCCGATTTCTCCGGATACGCTCAGGCGGTTCACGGAGCGGCTCGGCACGTGCGGGCTGGCGCCCGGCGCGGTGGCGCCGGTTTACGGTCTGGCGGAATCGTCGGTCGGCCTCGCCTTTCCGCCGCTGGACCGGCTGCCGATCATCGACCGGGTGGACCGGGACGCAATGTCGGCTTCGGGCGAGGCCCGCCCGGCGCCCGCGAGCGATGCCACGGCGCTTGAGTTCGTCGCCTGCGGCCAGCCTTTGCAGGGACACGAGATCCGCATCGTCGATACGGCGGGCCGGGAGCTGCCGGAGCGGCGGCAGGGCCGTCTCGAGTTCCGGGGCCCGTCGACCACATCGGGCTATTACCGCGACGAGGAAAAGACCCGCCGCCTGTTCAACGGCGACTGGCTCGACAGCGGCGACCTTGCCTATGTGGCCGGCGGCGATATCTTCATCACCGGCCGGATCAAGGACATCATCATCCGCGCCGGCCGCAACATCTATCCGCACGAGTTGGAGCAGCATGTCGGCGCGCTGGACGGCATCCGCAAAGGCTGCGTCGCGGTCTTTCCGAGCAAGGACCCGCGGTCTGCGACCGAGACCCTCGTCGTTCTCGCCGAAACCCGGGAAACCGGAGACGAAAAGAGAGAGGCGCTGCGCAGAGCGGTGTCGGATGCCGCGCTCGATCTGGTCGAGCTGCCGCCCGACGAGATCGTCCTGGTTCCGCCCCGGACCATCCCCAAGACCTCGAGCGGCAAAATCCGGCGCGCCGCGGCGCGCGAACTCTATGAGCGCCATGAACTCACACCGCACGCCCGGGCCTTGTGGTTGCAATTGATGCGGTTGTCGATCGAAGGCGCCGGGCGTCGCCTCAGGAGCGCGTGGAACCGGGCGGCCGCCTATGCCTATGCCGGCTATTGGTGGGCCGCATTGTGCGGTCTTTCCGCGGCGGTCTGGCTGTCGGTCCTGATCCTGCCCAGCCGGCCGTGG
>JBPCWF010000649.1:0-2687 GCA_051009775.1 Hyphomicrobiales bacterium
GTGGATGCCCGAACGGAATGGCGTCGCCGTGGCCCGGCGCGGTGATGACAGGCGCGTTCAGGGCTTCGGCCAGTGCCAGGGCGGCCCCGTGTCCGCCGGTGTTCTTGATGCCGCCGCCTGCGACGATCACCGGCCGCGCGGCGCCCCGAAGCATTCCGGCGGCCTCTGTGATGGCGTCCGCGGCGCCGGCGGGAACGGTTTGGGAGCGGTAAGCCTCTGGCTCCTGAAACTCGGGAAACTCTGCCGTGCCCGACAGAATGTCGCGTGGCAGGTTGAGCTGAACCGGGCCGCGCCGGGGCGCCATGGCCACCCGGAAGGCCTCGCGGAACATTTCCGGCACGCGGTCCGTCGAGGTCGCCGTCCAGGTCTTCTTGGTCACCGGCCGGAACAGCGCGTCCTGGTCGACCTCCTGAAAGGCGTCGCGGTAGACATGCGCCGACGACAGGGCACCGGCAATGGAGACCACGGGAGAGAACGCCGCCGCGGCCTGGCCCAGTCCGGTCACGAGATTGGTCGCTCCGGGGCCGTTCTGCCCGGCGAGGATCACGCCCGGTCGTCCGGACGCGCGGGCATATCCATCGGCCATATGCGTGCCGGTGCGTTCGTCATGGACCCCGATGAAGGTGATGTCCTCGGCGTCATAGAGCGCGTCGAACATCTCCATGGTCGCCGAACCGATCAGGCCGAAGACATGGCCGACCTTTTCCGCCTGGAGGGATGCGATGGCGGCCTGACCGCCCGACAGTTTCTGCATGGGTGTCGTCCTTCTGCGTGAACCTTCCAGCTTGACCATCCGGTAAGGCGCCGGCAGTGCAGTGCTGGTACGACCGCGAAACGGCGTGATCAGAGCGTGCTCATATCCGGCGGGGCCCAGTCTGTTTGAAGTCCCGGCACTTTCTGCCAGATTTTCGACAGAACGGGACGAAAAATGATCATCAGGAACGTGATGAAGAATGAATGCGGAGGCCGGCGCAGGCGCCGCGACACCTATTCCTTCTTCTCCGGCTCGGCCGCCTTGTCCGTTTTCCCGGTGTCGCCGGTCCCGGTCTCTGCGCCCGTACCCGCGCCCGTGTCGTCGGCGCCGTAGTCCTCCTCTTCGATCGAGAAGCACTTGTAGTAGACCGCCTGGTCGTCTGCGGCCGCGGTCGCGCAGTCGGAGAACAGGGTCAGCTCGTACTGCGAGGTGTAATGCATGTATGGCGTGATCAGGACGCGGCTCTGGGCGCCCGCCGCATTGCCGAAACGGTCGATCTTGCCGCGTATTTCCGGGAAGGCGTCCTCCAGGATCTTCTTGAAAGTGTCGCCCTCGATGAAATTGTCCGGCAGCTGGTCGAACGGACCGTCGAAGTAGTTGTTGACCAGCGAGTTGCCCTGGTAGACGCCGATCAGGATCTTGCGGTTGCGGAAGCGGTCGATATAAAACGCAAAACCCGTGCGGTGACCGACAAGGATGCGGTCAGACACACGGCTCGGGGTATAGATTTCCGCCACCGGTCCACTCTCGTTGAGCACGTAGTGAAAGATCTTCAGCGCCTTGTTGTAGATCAGATAGAGCGGGATCCCGGCCTCGTCATAGACCGGGCCGACATAGGTCTCGTCGGGAGACATGGTGCCGGTGGGCGGGCGGACATTTCTCAGATCGTTGAGCTTGAACGTGACCGACCGCTCGCCGTAAGTGACCCGGTAGATCAGGGCTTCGACCTTTTCCACGGTGACGCCGTCGTCCGCCGTGAGCTGCCGGTATTCGGTGACAAGCTCCTCGTTCCAGCGGTTGTAGGCGGTGAAATAGGCGAAGTGCAGCACGCCTTTGTCCCGGTCGAGCGTGTCGAGCCGGATGTTGCCGGCAAACTCGATGCCGTCATGGAAGAAGGTGAAGTAGAAGTAGTTCTCCGTCGGATAGACCGTGACTTCGTCGCGGAGGCCGCCGAACACGAAGCCGAAGACGGACATGACGTCCTGCGTCTCGATCGCGCGCGTGCGTGCGACCTCTTCCAGATAGTCCTGGTTGGTGTGAACGGCGGGCGTCTCGGCGGGATGCGCCGGACGCGGCACCAGTATCGCGCCGGCGACGACGAGCGCGGGCAAGAGCCGCAGGGCCCGACGGCCCGGCGCAGGCCGGGCGTTAGCTTCGGATCGACGGCTCCGGCCGCCGGCATCGCGCAGGTTCCGAAACAGTCTGGCCAGTTTCGCGACGGCGCACGTTCCGCCGGTCAGATGCATATCTGGCCGTTCCAAATCGGTTTGTTTCTCGGGCAGACGCACCTGTTGCCTTGCGCGATCCGTCCGCCGGTGCAGTTTGGCGCCTTCTGAGAGGCCTTACGGCATTTCTTGCCGTTCCATTGCGGACGATTTGCCGGGCAGACGCACTGGTTTCCCTGCCTGACGCGGCCGCCCGTGCAGCGGGCCTGTTGCTGCTGCTGTTGACGCTGTGCTCTGCGGCACCGGTTGCCATCCCAGCGGGGACGGTTCGCGGGGCATACGCACTGGTTGTTCTGGCGAATGCGTCCGCCGGTGCACTGCGTCGGCTGCTGCCGTGCTGGGCGACAGCGCTGACCGTTCCAGCGCGGCAGGTTCGGCGGGCATACGCACCGGTTGTTCTGGCGGATCCGGCCACCGGTGCATTGGACCTGTTGGGCTCTGCGGACGCAGCGCTGGCCGTTCCAGTTGGGTCTGTTCGGCGGGCATAC
>JBPCWF010000650.1:0-3300 GCA_051009775.1 Hyphomicrobiales bacterium
GCCGAGGCGTGGGAAGGCTATCGCGAAGGCGTGCGCAAGGCGGGCTCGTCCTGCGGCGCGGTGATCGAGGTTGTGGCCTCCGGCGCGCAAGCGGGCCTCGGTGCCCCGGTTTACGGCAAGCTCGACCAGGACATCGCCTCCGGCCTCATGAGCATCAACGCGGTCAAGGGCGTTGAGATCGGCGCGGGCTTCGCGGCGGCAGCCCTGTCCGGCGAGGAGAATGCCGACGAGATGCGCATGGAGGGCGACAGCCCGGTCTTCCTCACCAACAAGTCGGGCGGCGTGCTTGGTGGCATATCGAGCGGCCAGGACGTGGTCGCCCGCTTCGCCGTCAAGCCGACCTCGTCTATTCTGAGCCCCCGCAAGACCGTCGACCGCTCAGGTGCCGAGACCGAGATCTCGACCAAGGGCCGGCACGACCCCTGCGTCGGCATCCGCGCCGTGCCCGTGGGCGAGGCCATGATGGCCCTGGTGCTCGCCGACCACTACCTGCGCCACAGGGGGCAGGTGGGCTGACGGCCGGTCCGCGCGCGGCCTTTGCTATTCGCTTCGCCGTTCATCTTCGCAGTCTTGCGGCGTCTTTCCGGTGCCGCCGACGCCGCCATCGGTTTCGTCGTCGCCTGAGGGTTTCTTGACGCAACTGAGATCTGCATCTGCGTCCGCAGGGGCGTCCCGCTCCGCCGTGCTGCACGCGGAAAGGACTGCGAGAAGCAGGGTCAGGGCCATGAGGGTCCGCGTCATTCGTCTGTCTCCTGGCGTTCCCGATCCGATCTGTAGACGAAGGCGCCGCATCTGAACCGGCCGGTCGCGCTCTTGTCTCCGGCGTCCCGTTTCTGCAGGTCCAGCGCCTCGGCATTCAGTTTGGAAAGCACATCCGACTGCAGGTCCCGGGCGCGTGTCTCGAGCTTGGCGACCGTGGCCGGGGTGAGCTTGTTGTAGTGCACCGCGCGCTCGAAGAAGGGGCCGGGCTCGGGCGCGGCGTCGAGGTTTGCCGCGGCCGCCTCCGCATGATCGCCGAGGTTGGCGCCGAAATAGCCGACAAGCGCCTCTTCGTCCTGGGCGGGCAGGAAGGCGGCCGCCCGCAGAACCACCAAATCGGATGTCGCGTCATGATCGACCAGGTCCTGGCGCTTGAGTTCATCGAGCACGGTTCTGGGGTGAATGTCCCGGCTGACCTCGGCGACCAGGGCTTCGAACGAGGGACTGCCGTCGCCCGAGATGCGGTGCAGGGGCCGCGGCGCCCCTGAAGCGTCGCTGTAGGGCGCGCCGCCAAGCCACTGGGCGATCACCCGCGGCAGCGGACCGGCGCCGGTGGCTTCGGCTTCCTCTGCGTGATCCCCCAGCCGTGATCTCACCGCGCGCACGTCCTTGCGCTGCAACCCGGTCAACAGGCTGATGCGGCTGTCGGTGAGGCGCTTGCCGCCGATCCGGAAATGACGGTCGCTGGCATCGACATAGAGCTCCTTCAGCATCTCGCCGAGTTCCGGATAGCGCAGGCCGCGCGCGATCAGTGTCCGCACGATCGGGCGGAGGACGCGTCTCAAAGCGTTGCGAAAGGCGGCGGTGAACAGGATTTCGGCTCCCCGGTCGTATAAATGGGATATATGCCCATTTTTCTCTGGCGGTCAAGGCGGAGATCGGGTATTGTCATAAATGGGTAATTTATCCATTTATAGGAAAGGAGCACCTTATGCGCCACTTCATTCCGCTGGTCACCGTTCTTGTGCTTGCCATTTGCCTCGCCCTGGTTTCGGCGTGCACCGAGGGTACCGGCATCTACGCCGGCTATCACGTTGCTCATGAGGCATTGCACCCCGGGGCCAACCGCAACCGTTTTCCCGAAGCGGAGCCGAACCCGATCCGCCTTGCCGCCGAACAGCCGGTCTCGACCTTTTCCATCGATGTCGACACGGTGTCCTACGCTTACGCGCGGCGCAGCCTTAACACTGGCGTTCTGCCGGAGAGGGAGGCTGTCCGGGTCGAGGAGATGATCAACTACTTCTCCTATGCCTATCCGACGCCGAAGCGCACGGATCCACCGTTCAGGCCGACGGTAGCCATCTATCCGACGCCCTGGAACCGGGACACAAAGCTCATGCATATCGGCATCAAGGGGTACGATATCGAGACCACCGAAAAGCCGCGCGCGAACCTGGTCTTCCTGATCGATGCCTCGGGCTCGATGAGCTCCGACGACAGGCTGCCGCTTCTCAAGCGGGCCTTCCGGCTGCTTCTCGATACGCTCGGGGCCGACGACACGGTGTCGATCGTCGCCTATGCCGGCGGCGCCGGAATTGTGCTCGAACCGACAAAGGCGAGCAGGAAGCGCACGATCCTGAGGGCGCTCGGCCGGCTTCACGCGGGCGGAGCGACCGCGGGCGCGGCCGGTCTGCGCGAGGCCTACGCGCTTGCCGGACAGGCCTTCGTTAAGGACGGCGTCAACCGCGTGATCCTCGCCACCGACGGCGACTTCAATATCGGCATTTCCGATCCCGACGCGCTGAAGCGTTTCATCGTGGAGAAGCGCAAGAGCGGCATCTTTCTGTCGGTTCTGGGCTTCGGATACGGCAATTTGAACGACGCGGTGATGCAGGTGCTGGCCCAGAACGGCAACGGCGTCGCCGCCTATATCGACACCTTGCGCGAAGCCCAGAAGGTCCTGGTCGACGAGGCAAGTTCGACACTGTTCCCGATCGCGAGGGACGTGAAGATCCAGGTCGAGTTCAATCCCGCGACGGTCGCCGAATACAGGTTGATCGGCTATGAGACCCGGGCGCTCAAGCGCGAGGATTTCAATAACGACAAGGTCGATGCGGGCGATATCGGCTCGGGCCACACGGTCACGGCGATCTACGAGATCACGCCGGTGGGGGCGGCGGGCAAAGTCATCGACGATCTACGCTACGGATTGGACGGCCGCAAACCTGCCGCCGGCGGGAACGGCGAATATGCCCATCTCAAGCTCCGCTACAAATTGCCGAACGCGAAGAAGAGCAGGCGCATTGCCCTGGCCATAACGAAAGCGCACGAAAAGGCTGGCATCCGTCAGGTCTCCGGCGAGATGCGGTTTGCGGCAAGCGTCGCCGCGTTCGGCCAGAAGCTGCGCGGCGAGATCCATGTCGACGACATGAGCTACGACGCCATTCGCAAGCTCGCCCGCTCCGGCCGCGGAGCCGACCCCCATGGCCGGCGTTCGGATTTTCTGAGCCTTGTCGGGCTCGCCCGGTCGATGAGCCCAAGATCGTTGGCCGCCTGGAACTGAGTGTTCCGGCCGACGCCTCCCGGGCCGCCCTCCGCCTT
>JBPCWF010000651.1:0-4208 GCA_051009775.1 Hyphomicrobiales bacterium
CCGTGCGGATCCTCCGCGTTGATATCTGTTCTCAGCGGTCTGACGGTCCTGACATCGGTGAGCCCGAGACGGGCGATCAGATCGTTCCGGTGGTCCAGCGTCTCGCCGAACAGCTTGTTGGTATCCAGGAAGATCACCGGCGTCTCCGGCGCAACCGCCGACACCATGTGAAGCAGCACCGCGGACTCGATGCCGAAGGACGAGACCAGCGCAATCCGGTTGGCAAACGCTTCCCGGATCAGAGGCCGGAGCAGGTCCGGTCCGTCAAGCGCCCCGTACCTCTTTGAAATCAGATCGTAGCGTATCATCGCTTGAGCCTTCCCGTTCGCTCCAGACATCGGCCGGCGCAAAGCCGCGCTCGGGCAGATAGCCGCGCTGATAGGTCAGCGTCATGGCCGTCGCAGCCCGTTGCCAGGTTTCCCGGTCGAAGCGGCCATTGACCTCGAACGTGTCGATGCCGCATTGCCGCATGAAGGCAAGCTGGTCTGGCAGAACATTGCCGCTTGCCCTGAGCTCGCCCCGGTAGCCATGCGTGCTGCGCAATTGCCGTGCCTGCGAATAGGCCCGGCCATCGGTAAAGGCGGGAAAGTCGAGCAGTACCGCATCGAGGGCTTCGAGATAGTCCACTACGTCTTCGACCGGACGGTCGTTCGGCAGCGCGACCGCCAGCCTGCCATAGTGCAGCATGAGTGTCCCGAACTCCCGCCGCAACCGCTCGATCCCGACTATCACGTCGGCGCCTTGCGGCACCGCTTCGTCATCTCTAAGCCTGAGCCATGTGTCTTCGAGAAATTCGCCATTCTTAAGCAGTCGCATAGAGAGCCTCCTTGAACGGTTCGGCGCCGACACGGCGGTAGGTTTCGAGAAAGGGCTCGGTGTCGAGACGGACCTTGAGATAGGTCTCGACAATGGTTTCGATCGCGTCCGCCACCTCGCCGGCGGCGAAGCCGGGCCCCAGGATGGTGCCGATCGAGGCGTTCTCGTCGGAACTCCCGCCCAAGGTGATCTGGTAGTACTCCTCGCCTTTCTTATCGAGGCCGAGGATGCCGATGTGGCCGACATGGTGATGGCCGCAGGCGTTGATGCAGCCGGAGATGTTGATCGTCAGCGGGCCGATATCGTGCTGGCGTTTGAGGTCCGCGAAGCGCTCTGAGACCTCCTGGGAAATCGGGATCGAGCGGGCGGTCGCAAGGGCGCAATAGTCGAGCCCCGGGCAGGCGACGATATCGCCGATCAGGCCGAGATTTGCGGCCGCCAGGTCGGCATCCTGGAGCACATGCCACAGCTCGGGAAGGTCCGATTTCCTGACATGGGGCAGCACCAGGTTCTGGCGGTGGCTGACCCGGATCTCGCTCAGGCTGAACCGGTCCGCGGCATCTGCCACCACGCGCATCTGCCCCGCCGTCGCGTCGCCGGGAATGCCTCCCGTGGGTTTGAGCGAGATGTTGACGACCGCATAGCCCGGCACTTTGTGGTCCGCAACGTTTGCCCTGACCCAGGAGGAGAACGCCCGGTTGGCGTTCTTGGCAAGCTCGAGTTCAGTGCAGGCTTGCGGCAGCGTGTCGTAGGCTGGAGCTGCGAAATAGGCCGAGATGCGGTCGAGTTCATGGGTCTCGACCTCGACCGACGGCGTTTCCAGCTTGTCGTATTCAGCCTCGACCTGGCTGCGGAACTCGTCCGCGCCCAGCTCGTGCACCAGGATCTTGATGCGGGCCTTGTACTTGTTGTCGCGCCGGCCATGGAGGTTGTAGACCCGCATGATCGCCTCGAGATAGGGCAGGAGCCGGTCTTCCGGCAGCCAGTCGCGCACGGTCGAGGCGATCATCGGGGTGCGGCCCTGGCCGCCGCCCGCGAGCACTTCCCAGCCGCGTTCACCGGCTTCGTTGAGATGCATGCGCAGGCCGATATCGTGCACCGCCACGGCCGCCCGGTCGTGCGGCGCGCCGGTTACCGCGATCTTGAATTTGCGCGGTAAAAATGAGAATTCCGGGTGCAGGCTCGACCATTGCCTGAGCAATTCGCAGACCGGCCGGGGATCGGCAAGCTCGTCGGCCGCGACGCCCGCCCACTGGTCCGTGGTGACGTTGCGGATACAGTTGCCGGAGGTCTGGATGGCGTGCATCTCGACCTCGGCCAGATGGTCAAGAATATCCGGCAAGTCCTTGAGCTTCGGCCAGTTGTACTGGATGTTCTGGCGCGTGGTGAAGTGGCCATAGCCTTCATCATAACGCTCGGCGATCATCGCGAGTTGGCGCATCTGGGCAGACGACAGGGTGCCGTAGGGGATCGCCACGCGCAGCATGTAGGCGTGGAGCTGCAGATAGACGCCGTTCATCAGGCGCAGCGGCTTGAATTCGGCTTCGGTCAGGTCGCCGGCCAGCCGCCGTTCCACCTGATCGCGGAACTGGCTCACGCGTTCGCCGACAAATCGATGATCGAACTCGTCATAGCGGTACATGGTTGGGCGGGGCCTCCTCAGCCCGTGGCGCAGAATGCACCGCTGGTGCCGTCTGCCTGTTTTCCGAGGTCGGTCCTGACCGTCGGCCCGAGTGTGCGGATCCGTTCACGGATATGCGCCGGACGCAGAGCGCCATCGACCCGCTCCATGTCGAACAGGTAGACGTCGGTTACGGCCGTGCCTGCCGCCGCAGCACTCAGTTGTTCTTCCAGGGCCGCAATCTCCGCATCGTTTTCCGCGACCCACGCCTCGGAAACGTCCAGGCTCCAGGTGTGTTTGCGCGTCAGGAACACGACGAGGCCGTCGTCGAGCCGGTTGCCGGTCAATGCCTTGGCCGTCATCACGATGCCTCCGCCAGATGTTTCGCACGGGCGGGGAAGGGGACCACCGCGTCGTCATGCCCTGTGTCCGCCTTCGCCGGGACGGTCCGGGTGTCCGCCTGCGGCTCAAGGCCGACATAGATGATCGCAGGACCCGTCACGCCCTCAGCCGCGATGGCCGCCTCAAGGGCGCCGATCTCGGTCGTCAATGCGCGTTCCCCGGGCAAGGTCCCGTTTTCGACGATCACGACGGGTGTCGACGGCGCGATGCCAGCGTCCAGGAGCCTTCGCTGGGTATGACCCGCGGTGCCGACACCCATATAGATCGCGAAGGTCGCGCCGGCTTCGGCGAGCGCCGGCCAGTCATGCTCGGCAGCACCTTGCTCGGTGGTGCCGGTCAGAATGGAGAAGCTCCGGTTCGCGCCCCGGGTGGTGAGCGGAAGCTTGATCGAGGCGGCACAGGCGGCAGCGGCGGTTATGCCGGGCACGATCTCGACCGGAATGCCGAGCGCGGTCAGCGCCGCCTGTTCCTCTGCGCCGCGGCCGAACACATAGGGGTCGCCGCCTTTGAGGCGGACCACAGTCCTGCCCTTGAGCGCCTGCGTGATCAGGATGCGGTTGATGTCGCCCTGGCCGATCGACGGCCGGCCCGGCGTCTTGCCGACGGCGATGCGTTCGGCGTCTCTGCGGGCATAGTCCAGCACTTTGGGTCCGACCAGACGGTCGTAAACGATAACATCCGCCGATTGCAGCAGACGCTGCGCCTTGAGGGTCAGGAGGTCGGGATCGCCGGGGCCCGCGCCGACCAGTGCGACGCGGCCCGGCATGTCGCTCTCCGTATCGTCGGCGGTCAGGGCGGTTTCGACCCGGCGTTCGAAATCCCGCTCGTCATTGGCGATGTAGGCATCGCGGATCTGGCCGAAGAAGTAGTTGTGCCAGAAAGCCCGGCGGCGCCCACCGCTGCGCAGACGTTCTGCGACACGGGTGCGCAACCGCCCGGCCTTCTGGGCCAGCGCGCCAAGTCGGGGGGAGAGAAGCGACTCGAGGCGTGCCTTTATGCCCTGTGCCAGGACAGGGGCTGTTCCCTCGGTGCCGATCGCCACGACGACCGGATCGCGGTCGACGATGGCGGGCGTGATGAAGCTGCACTGTTCGGGCACATCGACGACGTTGACCGGAATGTCCCAGGCCCGCGCCAGGATCGAAATATGCCGGTCGTGATCGGGGTTGCCGCTGGCGACGTAGAGCAGGGCCGCGTCTTCAAGGTCGGACGGCACGAACTCCCGCCGCTCGATCGCGACCCGCCCGATGCGGCCCAGGGAGGTAATTTCATCGCACAGGTCCGGCGCGACGACGGTGATCCGGGCAGCCGTCTTGAGCAGCAGACGCAGCTTCTGGGCCGCGGCCTCGCCGCCGCCGACCACAAGGAC
>JBPCWF010000652.1:0-4894 GCA_051009775.1 Hyphomicrobiales bacterium
GTGCAGGCCGCCAGCGCGCCCATGGTCAGCGACCCGTTGACGACCAGGTAAGCGCCGACGGTAACGACCGAGATCATCGCCAGGTTGGAGAACAGGTTGCCGACGATCTGGGCCGAGTTGCCGAGCAGGATGGTGTCGTGGCTGGCGGTGGCGCCAATCTTCTGCAGCCGCTCGAAACGCCTTTGGATCTGTGGCTCCATGGCCATGATCTTTATGGTCTGGATGCCGATCAGACTCTGGATGATGAAGTCATACCTGCGGTCGTCATGCTGTGCCCTGGTCTGCAGCACCTTGCGCAGTGCCATGCCGCGCGACACGGACAACGAACCGAGGACGAAAAACAGGGCGATCGGAACGAAGACCAGATAGCCGCCGATAAACGCCATGAGACCCAGGAAAATCACGATGAACGGAAGGTCGAGCAGAAGCAGGCGGGACTGTCCGCCATAGAAATCGCGCATGGCGTCGATGGCGTTGAGCCGGTCTATGTGGACGGATGACGGCTCGCCTTCGATCCGCGAACTCGGCGCATTGAGAAGCCGCGTGATGGCCTCGGTCGCGACGGCAAATTCATGATGCGCCGTGACCCAGCCGACCATATAGGCGCGCGCAATCTTCATGGTCGTGTCGATGACGATCACACAAACAAGGCCGAGGATCAGCATGGAAAGGGTCGCGGTCGCCTCATTCGGCAGGATCCGGTCGTAGACCTGCAGGATCACCAGCGGCAGCGCGAGCCCGAGCAGATTGATGAACAGCGAGCTGATATAGACCGACTTGGGCAGTTTGGGTGCGGCGGCGAACTCGTTGAAGGCGCCGTCACCGCCGACCAGCCGGTCGTACCAGGCCGGTGCGGTATCGAGCTTCTGCGGGACGGGCGTGTCGGCGGTTTCTTGAGGTTCATCTCCCTCCGGCGGCGCAGACACCCGGTTCCTGGCCGCGCTGACGAGTTGCCAGGCCTTGATCCAGCTGCTCGAGGCGTCGGCATCGGGCGCCGGATCGGCGGGCGGCGTCGTGCTCGACGGGCAGAACGCGCCCTTCAGCTTGTCCTGCAAGGCGTCGACGGTCTCGCCCGTCTTGTCGACGGGAGGTTTTTGACCCTCTTGCAAACCCCGCACCCCGTTGCGTCTCTGGAACCACACCGTTGATCATTCAGTAGGGTCGAAACTTTATCTTTTCGTTAACTATGTTGCCGGAATCGCGCGGGCGAATTGACGAAAACAATTTGTATACCATTTAATTTATGGTCGTTTTCCGTCGTCAGCACCGCCTGGCTTAGCGCCCACGGCCTCGCCCAGTTTACTGACCGGAAGCTTGACGGCGCGCATTTTTCCATCCGGGTATGTGCGCTTGGCGAAAATCAGTTTCTTGCCATTAAGTTCGGTCTTGCCGCGGTCGATCATGAAACGCTGAACTTCGGCATTGCCGGCGACCCAGGTGTTCAGGATGACGCAATTGCCCCGGCCACAGTCGGCATGATCCAGCGTTGCCCCTTGTTCGAGCCAGGCCAGTGCTTTTTCGTGGCCCGCCAGTGCCCAACCGGCGACGCCGACCACGTTGTCGCCACCGTCTATGACGAAAAAATAGTGGTTCCGCTCGATCTGGCCCGCGAGAACCTGCACCCACTCCGCGAAAGCCATGTTGGAATAGGCGGGCTCCCTGGCCGTCATCTCAACCGAAAGGCCGAGGGCATAGGTCGTGTTCTGTGGGCGGACGGCGCGAAACTGACCACCGTCCCCGTCGGGGGCTGGGACCTTGCCCAGCGTGACATGTTTGTTCATGGCGTCCCTCCACGTCTCAACCGCCGCACCGCGGTCACGCCTGATGCATGTGCGCAGCCGGGAAGCGAGATCGCAATCTCCGACGCCACCATGTCCGTTCGGCCTTAATAAAGCGTTCACCTTAACGGGCTGTGATCACCGTCGACAGGTGCCCTTCGCGCCTCGTCAATTTGTTCATCGGGCGTTAACTACGGCGTTCAAATTCAAGTAGAAATCAATTTGGAGTTAAACCATCTCGCCGATAATTCGGCCTGAATCACTCGTCGGAAATCCATCCGTCGAACACCGCCAGTGTGTGCTGACAAGGTTGAGGCATGTCTGAAACACCCAAGACTCCGCTGCGCGATGGGGACGCTCAGGCGACACAAACAAAGCCTTTGCCGCATGGTGGAGCGGCTTCGAAGGCATCGGCAGCCGGGACCGAGACAGACAAGGCTGTTCGGGACGCGAACGACTATGCCCTTACCGGGGACATGACGGCGCATGACGAGGTCACGAATCCCAACCTTCACTACGGTTCCCGCACGCTCCAGGACCCGGAATTCGCCGACGGCGCTCAGACGCCGGAGGACGGGCGGGCACCATCCGATGATCTGAACGCCCTTGAGCCGGCCGACCGCCCGAACGGCGATGGCGTCGACAACGGCACACCCGGCATACCGGCGGACAGCGATCCCTTCGGCGTCGCGCCGAGCGCCAGTGGAGCAGGCCCGGTAGATGGCCCGCTGCAGCGGTCGCGGACCGCGGGCGGCGTATCCCAATCGATCGCGGACGAGAGAACCGACGTCTCGCAGAGCGCCCCGGCGTCACCGGGTGAGTTCGCGTCCGCCGCCTCGGCCGATGACGGAGGATCGGGCAATCCCGGTGGTTCCGGCGGTGGTCCCGGCGGCGGCGGCACGCCCAACCCGCCCTCCGGACTGGGGCCCACGGACATCGTCACCGGCGGCACGGACGTCGACGAGAATGCGATACAGGGCACGACGGTCGCCACGCTGGGCACGGTCGATCCGGAGCCGGGAGACACGTTCACCTATGCCCTTACGAACGACCCTTCCGGGTTCTTCGACATTGTCGGCGATGAGATCCAGGTCGCCCCCGGCGCCAATATCGACTACGAGAGCGATCAGAGTTACGACGTCACGGTCGAGGTCACCGACGCCAGCGGCAACACCTATTCCGAGGTGATCACGCTCACCGTCAACAACCTCTGGGACGAAGGCCCGACCGACATCGTGTTCGGCGGCGGCTCGGTCGACGAGAATGCCGCGGCAGGCACCACGGTTGCCACCCTGAGCACGGTCGATGCCGATGTCGGCGACACGCACACCTATGCCATCACCAACGACCCCTCCGGCTTCTTCGAGATCGTCGGCGACGAGGTTCGCGTCGCGGCCGGCGCCGCCATCGACTTCGAGGCCGATCAGAGCCACGACATCACGGTCGAGGTCACCGATGCCGGCGGCAACACCCATTCGGAAGTCATCACCCTTACGGTCAACGACCTGAATGATGAGGCCCCGACGGACATCACGCTGACCGGCGGAACGGTCGACGAAAACGCCGCGGCGGGCACCACGGTTGCGACGCTGGGCACGGTCGACGCCGATGCCGGCGACAGCCACACATACGCGATCACCAACGACGCTTCAGGCTTCTTCGAGATCGTCGGCAACGAGGTTCGCCTCAGGCCCGGCGCCCTCATCAACTTCGAGGCCGCGGCGTCGCACGACATCACGATCGAAACCACGGATGCCGGCGGAAACGTCTACTCCGAGGTCGTCACGATCGATGTCAACGACATCAACGAGGCGCCGACCGATATACTCCCGAACGTTCTCAGCGTTGACGAGAACGCGGCCGCGGGAACCATCATCAGCGCACTTTCCGCCACCGATGAAGACCTCGGCGAAACCTTCACCTATCAGATCCTGAACGACCCGTCGGGCAATTTCCAGGTCACGACCGGCAAGGGCGCCGGCAACCTGGCGGTCGCCCCGGGCGCCACTCTGGATTTCGAGCTGGCGGACTCTCACGACATCCTGCTGCAGGTCACCGATTCGGCCGGCAATACGTATCAGGAGACGGTCACGATCAACGTCAATGACGTGAACGAGGCCCCCACGGACATCACCTATGCCGGCGGTTCGGTCGATGAAAGCGCGGCGGCCGGAACGGTCGTCGCCACGCTTTCCGCCGATGATCCCGATGCCGGCGACAGCCATACTTATGCGATCACCAACGACGCTTCAGGCTTCTTCGAGATCGTCGGCAACGAGGTGCGCGTCGCCGCCGGCGCCACTATCGACTTCGAGACCGCGACCTCGCACGACATCACGGTCGAGACCACCGATGCGGCAGGCAACACCTATTCCGAGGTCATCACCCTCACGGTCAACGACCTGATCGACGAGACGCCGACCGACATCACGCTGACCGGCGGTTCGGTCGACGAGAACGCCGCGCAGGGCACGGTCGTCGCCACGCTGAGCACGGCCGATCCGGATGCGGGCGACAGCCACACCTATGCCATCACGAACGATCCTTCCGGGTTCTTCGAGCTCGTCGGCAATGAGGTGCGCGTCGCCGCCGGCGCAAATATCGATTTTGAATCAAACACTTCGCACGACATCACCGTGCAGACGACGGACGCAGCCGGGAACACCTACTCCGAAGTGGTCACGCTCACCGTCAACGACATCAACGAAGATCCGACCGATATCACGCTGTCGGGCGGTTCGGTCGATGAGAATGCGGCGGCGGGTACAACGGTTGCCACGCTGAGCACCGCGGACCCGGATGCCGGTGACACGCATACCTATGCGATAGCGAACGATCCCTCCGGCTTCTTCGAGATCGTCGGCAACGAGGTCCGCGTCGCGGCCGGCGCAAACATCGACTTCGAAACCGATCAAAGCCATGACATCACGGTCGAGACCACCGATGCGGCCGGGAATACCTACAGCGAAGTCGTCACCCTAACCGTCAACGACCTGATCGACGAGACACCGACCGACATTACGCTTACCGGTGGCTCGGTTGATGAGAACGCCGCAGTTGGAACCACCGTCGCAACGCTGAGCACGGTCGATGCGGATGCCGGCGACAGCCATACC